>NZ_JBCECK010000044.1:27225-37942 GCF_039207105.1 Mucilaginibacter sp. | reverse complement strand
ATTCTGGCCCATGCTTTCTACGCATGGTACCGGCCAAAACCTTACCGTTTATAACAGTATTTTAAGCGGCCCCCGCCAACCCGACGAAACCGACGGGCCCGACGAAATGTATGTGATTTTGTTGGATAACGGCCGCACCAACCTGCTGGCTCAAAAAGAACAGCGCCAGGGCCTGTACTGTATCTGCTGTGGCGCTTGTTTAAACGCTTGCCCCATTTATAAAAACATTGGCGGCCATACTTATAATACTACCTATAGCGGGCCCATAGGATCTATCATTACCCCGCATGAAAAAGGTATGGCCGAATTTAAGCACCTGAGCTATGCATCAAGCTTATGCGGCAGGTGTACCGAGGTATGCCCGGTTAAAATTGATATTCACAAAATGCTACTCCTGAACCGCCGTGATGCGGTGAACGAACACCTGGTGAGCAATAAAGAGCGCTGGGGCTGGAGCATGTGGACAAAAGGGATGCTGAAACGTAAGCTCACCGATTTTTTTGGCGGCAAAATGAAAAACTTTTTGCTCAAAACCTTCTTTAAAAAATCATGGGGTAACTTACGGGAGATGCCTAACGTGGCCGAAAAATCGTTCAGCAAGCAATGGCAGGAGCAAAACCGTACCACCACCGAAGAAGAATAATCCAGCTGTTATACCTCAAAACCAAGTATGCGTAAAATAATTTTGAACCTGGCCATGAGCCTTGATGGATATATTGAAGGCCCTAATGGCGAGTACGACTGGTGCCTTGCTGATCAGGATTATGGCATGACGGAGTTTTTGGGCAGCACCGATGCTATCTTCCTGGGTCGTAAAAGTTATGAGATGCTCATGGCTGCTTATCCGGAAATGTTCGCGGCTTTAAAAATGTATGTGTTTTCAGATACGCTTACCCATGTTAAAGGCAACAACGAGATTATTACCCAGGCTGATTTTAAGCAGCGCATAGGAGAGATCAGGAACCAGCCTGGCGCCAATATCTGGCTATATGGAGGGGCCGAACTGGTATCGGCATTTATAGCCCATAACCAGATCAATGAATTGATGCTATCCGTACATCCAACCATTTTAGGTGCCGGCAAGCCTCTGTTTACCGATATTAAAGAACGTACCGATCTGATGCTTCTCAAAAGCGAACAATTCAGCAGCGGTTTGGTGCAGTTAACCTATACCCTCAAACCCAAATTTGACATGAGCATGCTGGATGGCATGTAAGCGGACCTGCCACCACACCACAAGATTGTTATGCCAAATTTATTGCGAAATCCTGCAGGATAATTTACTAACCACGGGTTACGCTACCATATACTCGCTGTAGTGAAAAAGAGATAGATAAAGTCAAAAAAAAGCCCCGCTTTGCAGCGGAGCTTACACATTAAACTATTTATAACTGAACAAAAACTTGCAGATCAGGAGCAACCCATAGAGTTGCCGCAGTTAAGGCACTTGTAACAGGTGCCCGAACGAACTGTAGTATGCCCGCACACGTTGCAACTTGGGGCATCGCTTTGTACACCCATACTCAAATCAACCGAAAGGCCCTGGCGTTTGCCGGTATTATAGCTATTGCTTTCGGTAGGTTTAGTTACAGGTTCATATATATTAGTTTCGTCGGTATTAAAATCTTCGTCGCCCATTTGGGGGTTGCCCAGTATGCCATTTTTATCGGTGATGATGTGTACCAGGTCGGTACGGTCCTGGTATTCATAACCCAGCATCCTGAAAATATAATCGATAATACTGGTGGCGCTTTTTATATTAGCGTGGCCCACCACCATACCGGCAGGTTCAAAACGGGTAAAGGTGAATTTCTCTACATACTCCTCCAGCGGTACGCCGTATTGCAAACCAACCGAAACGGCAATGGCAAAGCAGTTCATGAGCGAGCGGAAAGTCGCCCCCTCTTTGTGCATATCCACAAATATTTCGCCCAGGGTACCATCTTCATATTCGCCGGTACGTACAAAAACGTTCTGCCCGTCAATGGTAGCTTTTTGAGTAAAGCCACGGCGTTTAAAAGGCAGACTCTTTTTCTGTACCACGCGCGATAGCTGACGCATAAAGTTGGTATCCTTTGATTTTTCCATGATGGCCATTGCGGCTTCCAGTACCTGCTCGGGGGTTAAATCGCTTAATTTTACATTAGCAGCCTCACCCAGCACTTCCTCTACCGTTTCCAGCTTTTCGTCAGCCTCCTCTTTAGCGTCAGACTTGGTTGACAATGGCTGGCTCAACTTACAACCATCCCTATACAGCGCATTAGCCTTTAAGCCAAGCGCCCATGATAGCTCATAGCAATCCTTTATTTCATCAACGGTAGCCTCATTAGGCAGGTTAATGGTTTTTGATATAGCACCCGATAAGAAAGGCTGCGCGGCACTCATCATTTTAATATGCCCGTGCGCATGTATGTAGCGCTCGCCTTTGGCGCCGCATTTATTGGCACAATCAAATATAGGGTAATGGGCCTCTTTTAAATAAGGTGCACCCTCAATGGTCATGGTTCCGCAGATATACTCGTTAGCCTCAGCGATTTGTTTTTTGCTGAAACCTAATGCACGCAGCACATTAAAATCAGGTGCGTTGTATTGCTCGGCGGTCATGCCCAGACGTTTCAGGCACTCCTCGCCTAACGACCATATATTGAACGCGAAACTGATCTCAAAAGCCGATACCAGTCCCTTATCCAGTTTTTCCAGCTCATTATCGGTAAAACCCTTAGCCTTTAAGCTATCGGTATTGATGTGCGGTGCACCTTTCAGACTGGCTGCGCCTTTGGCATAGTTTACAATGGCAGTAACCTCATGTTCGCGGTAGCCCAGGTTGCGTAGCGCTTCGGGTACGGCCTGGTTAATAATTTTGAAGTAACCGCCACCCGATAACTTTTTGAATTTTACCAATGCAAAATCAGGCTCAATACCGGTAGTATCACAGTCCATCACCAGGCCAATAGTGCCCGTTGGCGCAATAACAGTGGTTTGGGCGTTGCGATAGCCATATTTTTCGCCCATTTCAACGGCTTTGTCCCAGGCATTACAAGCGGCAGAAAGCAAATAATCCGGGCAATGTTGTGGGTTGATGCCAGGAGGCGTTATCTGTAAATCCTCGTAATTTTCTGTAGAGTTGTAAGCAGCGTAACGGTGGTTGCGCATTACCCGCAGCATATGCTGCTTATTATCCTTGTACTTACGGAAAGTACCCAACTCACGGGCCATCTCGGCTGATGTGGCGTAGGCTGTTCCGGTCATGATGGCCGTAATAGCGCCGCCAATAGCGCGGGCCTTATCGCTGTCATAAGGAATACCGTTAACCATTAAGGCCGAACCGAGGTTGGCATAACCCAAACCTAAAGTGCGGTAATCGTATGATAATTGAGCTACTTCTTTGGATGGGAACTGCGCCATGAGTACTGAAATTTCCAGTACAATTGTCCACATACGGCAGGTATGTTCAAAGCCCTTTACATCAAACACCCGGGTTTGGGGGTCAAAGAAATGCGCCAGGTTAACAGATGCCAAATTACAGGCCGTATTATCAAGGAACATATATTCCGAACATGGGTTTGACGCGTTGATCCGGCCACCCTCAGGGCAGGTATGCCACTCGTTAATGGTGGTATCAAACTGCACACCCGGATCGGCGCAGGCCCAGGCGGCAAAGGCTATGTCGTCCCACAGTTTTTGCGCGGGAATAGTTTTAGTGGTTTTACCGGTGATACGGCTGGTTAAGTCCCAGGGCGAACCGCCTTTCAGGGCATGAAAAAAGTTATTGGGGATGCGCACCGAGTTATTGGAGTTTTGGCCCGATACCGTACGGTAAGCTTCGCCCTCATAATCTGATGAGTAACCGGCGGCAATAAGCGCGGCCACCTTTTTTTCTTCTTCTACCTTCCAGTTCACAAAATCTTCAATCTCAGGGTGATCCAGGTCAAGGCAAACCATTTTGGCCGCCCTGCGCGTGGTACCACCAGATTTAATGGCTCCGGCCGCCCTATCGCCAATTTTTAGGAACGACATCAGGCCCGATGAATAACCACCACCTGCCAGTTTCTCTGTTTCGCCCCTGATTTTGGAGAAGTTGGTGCCCACGCCCGATCCATATTTGAATATCCGGGCCTCACGTACCCAAAGATCCATGATGCCACCCTCGTTCACCAAATCGTCATCAACAGAAAGGATAAAACAAGCATGTGGCTGCGGGCGCTCATAGGCCGAGGTCGATTTGCTTAACTCTTCTGTTTTAGGGTCAACAAAATAGTGGCCCTGCGGCTTGCCGGTAATACCGTATGAGGTATGCAGACCGGTGTTGAACCACTGCGGAGAGTTTGGCGCGGCCAGTTGCCCAACAATGGTGTAGGCTATTTCGTCATAAAATATATCGGCATCTTTTTGGGTGGCAAAATAGCCGTAACGCATGCCCCAGTCTTTCCAGCAATTGGCCATGCGATGGGCCACCTGCTTAATACTTTTTTCGGCACTCAGGCTGCCATCCTGTTGCGGCACACCGGCTTTACGGAAATATTTTTGCGCCAGAATATCGGTAGCTACCTGGCTCCAGCCTGCGGGCACTTCAACATCATTCATTTCAAATACGGCATCGCCGGATGGGTTACGGATAACCGACGATCGCTTCTCGTACCGGAACAGATCAAATATATTTACGCCTTCTTTACTGAAATAACGGGTGGTTTTAAGTCCCTTTCCACTTTTTGCAGCTGCTTTTTTTGGAGTTGTATTTTTGGCCATAGCATGATAGTTTGAGGAGGTGATAAAGTACAAGTTAAAACACGAAGGGTGTTTTAATCAAAGCTATTAGTATCACTATTATGTTGCATTTCAGAGTTTTCCACATGTGTGAACCAATAGTCCCTCTACGCATAATACCAATTTACAACTATCTTATTTTCAATATATTAAATTGTTAATAACTAAAAATACATGACATTTAAGGGTGATTGTCTGAATCACGATTGAGCAGATTTGGGGATTAACCGCACAATTCATCCCCCTCAAAAACGGTTTCGGATATTTCTACAACTTCACGGAAGAAGTAACACGAAAATGGTTGTCATTTAGATAGAGCAGGGGTGGGCATGAGCGCAGCTCGAAAAAGAAATCTTATGCAATAAAACTGGCGAATTTTGCATAACGCAAAAGATTTCTCCCCGTTCCTCATTGAAAAGACAATTTAGTTAAGAACTAAATATTGTCTTCCTGCCTTCCAAAACCATATTTCTGCAGTTTCTTTTGGATGTAGCTTTGCCTGCGGCTGCCAGCCTCTTTCAGGGTTTCGGCATCAGAAAATTGCGTATCATCAACCTTGGGGACACCAATGCGCTGCGCGCTGTAAATACCCGAGTGCCCACTAAAAAAGTAAGCGGTAAAACAAGCCACCGCGAAAAACAAAGCGTATTCGCCGCCAAAAAGCTCTATCCCCATAAAGGTGCAAGCCAGTGGGGTGTTGGTTGCCCCGGCAAAAACCGCTATGAAACCCAATGCGGCAAACAAGCCTACAGGGGCATTCATCAAGGTAGAAAGCGTATTGCCCAACGTTGCGCCGATATAAAAAAGCGGGGTTACCTCGCCACCCTTAAAACCGGTAGCCAGTGTTAAGGTGGTATAAATGGTTTTCCAGAGCCAGCTCCAGGTGTCGGCCCCTCCGGCATGAAAGGCCGATGGTATAGTAACTGCCCCGGCATGTTCGGCATCAACACCCAGGCTCAGGTAATCGGGTTTACCGATCAGGGCGGTAAGGCCAATGATAATTAACCCGCCCAATACCGGGATGAGCCAGGGGATGGATACCCATTTTACACAAAACGATTTAATGCCATGCACCATATAGGCAAACAAAAAACTGGCCAACCCAAACGTCGCTGAGGCTATGATCACCTTGAAAAGTAATAAAAAATCAAACGACAAATAGTGCGAATACCAATGCGGCGCAAGTGCGAAAACATCAATATGATATGCCGTATGATGAACGCCCCAGGCAGCTACCGTTACATCGCCAATAACACCGGCAATTAAACAAGGCAGCAGAGCATTATATTGGATGCGCCCTATGGTGAGTACCTCCATAGCAAAAATTGCTCCGGTTAGCGGAGTGCCGAAAACAGCGCCGAAGCCCGCGGCTATGCCAGCTGTGAGTACAACACTGGTATCAGCCTCGTTTAGTTTAAACCATTTACCAAACATTTGCGCTATGCTGCCGCCTATTTGTACAGCCGTTCCCTCGCGCCCTGCCGAACCGCCAAAAAGGTGGGTTATAACCGTAGTAATTAACACAATGGGAGCCATGCGTTTAGGCACACCACCACCGGGGTTATGAATCTCGTCAATAATGAGGTTATTTCCCTTTTCGGCAGACTGGCCCACCAGCTTATAAATAAAGTAGATGAGCACACCGGCTACCGGCAAAAGGTATAACAGGTAAGTATGGGCAAACCGGAAATGTACGGCCAGCGTTAACAGCCATAAAAACAGGGCCACCATACTCCCAATGGCTATGGCGATGGGTACGATGATGAACGTCCACCGCAGTAAATGCCTGAGTATAGAAAAATATTCGGACGTGAAGATCTTGTTGTTCATTTTATTGGCAAAAATTTAGGTTAAATATGAGGAGATTGGAAAGCGGGAAGCGATGGCGCAGAATAGCACCGGGATTTGTAATGTTCGCGATTGCTTCGTACCTCGCAATGACAAGGGGTACGGTTCTCTTTTGTTTAGGAAATAAACAGTAAAACAGCAGTGGTTGCGGCCATGAATAATGGCTATGCAGTTTTAAAAACGATTTGTTGAGATTATTTTCCACCTACAAAAAATTAGCGCAGGATACCCCCCGCGGATCAATTATTTTGTAGGCGCCATCAGCTTTTTAGGGCGGTTAAATAGGAAGACACCATTTCCTTAACACAAATATAACTTTTTTATTGATACTAAAAAGCCATAAAATGCCGGGGTAAGTTAAATGACAAACCCGGGCAAAATATTTTAAAGTTGATAATTAAGCGGCCAGTTCAATCTCTTTAATTGAGATAAACAATAACCGACCCTGATATTCAACCCAGATATCGGCGAAGCCACTACCGTCGTACCCTAAAAATTTCAAAAAATGGGTACTGGTGATATTTAAATTCTTCCACCTTTTACCAATGTACTTAAGTAATTGACCACGCTTTAGGGTTGTGTGCTTTGCCATAAGTTTTAATTTTTAAAAGTGAAACAATAAACTAAGTTAATTAACATAAACGATAAATTTTAAGCTTTAGAAAAATTTTCTGCAACTGTATCGGTCATGTTACATTAGTCATCAAAAAGAGCAAACCTCAAAAAAAATGCTGTTGTAACGGATAAACAACAGCACTAAATATTAGTTTTAAAATTAACTTACTATTTAACAGTAAGTTAATTACTTTTTACTTTTCCGGGGCATTTGCTTCTGCACTTATCAATTACCTCCAGGTAGTAATTTTCGTATAACGGTAAAATAGTCGCCAAGTCAAACTCTTTGGCGCGTGCCAGGGCGTTCTCTTTAAAGGTAGCCAGACGGGTTTCATCTTCCAATATATAAACGGCCCTTTCACCCATTCCTTCCACATCGCCAACATCTTTAAGGAAACCGGTAACGCCGTCAACATTCAGTTCGGGCAAACCACCGGCGTTGGTACTAATTACCGGAACCTTGCAGGCCATAGCCTCCAGCGCTGCTAAACCAAAACTTTCTGACTGCGAAGGCATCAGGAAAAGATCAGCAACAGAAAGTATTTCTTCAATAGCATCCTGTTTACCCAAAAAGCGTACGTTATCGGTCACGTTAAGGTCGCGGCATAGCTGCTCACAGGCAGAACGTTCCGGACCATCACCCACCATCAGTAGTTTTGAAGGTATCTTTTTAACCACCTCTGCAAATATTTTCACCACATCTTCGGTACGTTTTACCTTACGGAAGTTGGAAGTATGCACCAATATTTTTTCGCCCGATGGCGCTATCGCTTTTTTAAAGTGATCTTTCGCTTTAAGGCTGAAACGGTTCAGGTCAATAAAGTTGGGAATTACCTTGATATCGTTCTCTATCTCAAAAAACTCATAGGTATCATGTCTCAGATTTTCAGAAACTGCGGTAACCCCGTCTGATTGATTTATAGAAAACGTAACTACCGGTTTAAAGGTACGATCTTTACCCACCAGTGTAATATCGGTACCGTGCAGTGTGGTTACCACCGGAATATAAATGCCGTAGGTTAATAATATCTGCTTGGCCATAAACGCCGCCGAGGCATGCGGAATAGCGTAATGCACATGCAACACATCAAGGTTTTCATGACGTACCACATCCACCAGCCTGCTGGCCAGGGCCAGTTCATAAGGCGGAAAATCAAACAACGGATAGTTAGATACGGATACCTCGTGATAAAATAAATTTTCGGAAAAGAGATCTAAACGGGCCGGTTGATTATAGGTAACAAAATGAACCTGGTGGCCGCGATCAGCAAGGGCTTTGCCCAATTCTGTAGCAACAACGCCGCTTCCCCCGAAGGTAGGATAACAAACAATTCCTATTTTCATTTATACAATTTTGGCTGCAAGTTTAACAGCAATTTATGGCAAATGTGTTAACACTGTGTAAAATGATTTAACTTAGTTAAGTTACTTATTTTTCAAACTTATTTCAACACCAATTACAAACCATGCAAAATTCTATCAATTTAAAAATCAACAGCATACAGCACATTGGCATACCGGTTACCGATATACAGGCGTCACAAGTATTTTACAGTCGACTGGGCTTTAAAAATGTGATGGAACAGCCCTTTACTGACAAGGATGGACAAGGCACCTGTGTAATGATGCAATTGGGTGATATCATTTTAGAACTGTACCAACTACCCGAAGCTGCTTTGGCCGAGATCAGGACCCGCAAACATGGCCATGTTGACCACGTTGCATTTGATGTAAACAATATTGACGAGGCTTTTGCCATAGCCCAACAGGCCGGGTTAAAGATTCAGGAAGAGGCTCCCGTTTTTCTGCAATTCTGGAAAAACGGATGCAAGTACTTCAATATCGCCGGCCCCGATGGTGAGCGGTTGGAGTTTAACCAGATTCTTTGATTTGAGAATTCGGATGTTCGGTTTCGGATTTATTTTATTCTCGGGTCTTTTTTAAGATTAGCTAAATCCGAAATCGAACATCCGAATTCCGAAATTCCAATCAAAGCGGATTAGTCAGCCACCAGGTATTACCGAATGGGTCTTTAACACCAGCGCTTCGGCCATAGGGCTGATCGGCCGGCGTCATAATACTTTCGGAACCGTTATCTAAGGCTTTTTTATAGGTTTCATCACAGCTGTCAACATAAATAAACATACCCGCGTTTTGTTGTGGGAATTCATCATTACAATCAGCAAACATAACAGTGCTGCCGTTGATACTTATTTCCGCGTGCATAATATGGTTTTCATCGCGCATATGTTTGTACTGTTCCGTTGCACCAAACACGCTCTGCATAAATTCAATAAATTTTCCAGCGTCCTTAATAATAAGGTAGGGCATAATACGCTGATAATTTGCGGGGATACTTTTTACTTGTTCCATGATCATTTGTTTTTTATTCAAATAGTCTTTACCAAAGCAGAATAGTATAATATTTCATTTCGGATGTTCGACTTCAGATCTCTTACATAAAGTTAGGGTTTATGACTGATAATCAGCAGGAATAAAAAAGACGCATGTGATGCGTCTCTACAAAAAAAGAAAACACCCACCAGTTTTAAAACCGGTAAGGTGCTTTGGTATATATGGAGAGTTAAAAATCTGCTTATTTAATACCCAACTTTGCCTTTACGTCGGCAGTCAGGTCATCGGCCGGGCCAGATACCAGCAGCGGGTTGCCACGTGACGAATCAATTACATAAGCAATGTTTTTTGCTTTTGCTACTTCTTTAACGGCGGCGGTTGCCTTATCGGCCAGTGGCTTAACCAATTCGTTTGATTTGGCTTCAACCTTTTGCTGAGCATCGTTTTGATAATCCTGCATACGCTTTTGAATATCCTGTAGTTCAGCCTGTTTAGTTGCCTTTACCGCATCTGTCATGGTTTTACTTTGATCCTGGAATGCTTTTCCTTTGGTTTGCAGCTCGTTATTCATGGTGGTAAGCTGGTCAACAAATTGTTTCTGATAAGCGTCAATCTGCGGTTTAATAGTTTTAGCCTCGGGCATCTGACCAATCAGTGCCTGAAAATCCACATAACCAATTTTAGATTGTGCCCTCGAGATCTGCCCGACAAATAATAAGCTTACAGCAAGCAGGGTTGCTTTGAATACGTTTCTCATGTTTACCATTTAAATTCATAAAGGTAGGGTAACAGGGCAGGTTGAGAATTGTTTTGAATTTGAGTTGAGTTTTTGAGAATTACGAGTTTAAAGTTGGCGTGTTATCAACTTGTGCCAATTAAAGTCAATTATTACCTTTGGCGCTTTTATTACTAAAACTAAACCATCATTGAAAAAACTAATACCACTATTTGTTGCGTTGGCAACCATTATTATTAGCTGTTCAAAAAAGACCTCCTCAGATCCAGGACCTGACAATAAGCCACCAGTAGCCGAAGCACCTTATAATTTACTTACTTTAAATTTTTCATTTGATAATTTTGATTCCTACAGCAGCACTTATTTTGTCCTTACAGATGAAAACGGCGAGATAATAAG
>NZ_JBCECK010000044.1:0-27215 GCF_039207105.1 Mucilaginibacter sp. | reverse complement strand
ATAATAAGCGAAGTGAAATATGCAAAGGGCACAACAGATTTAAAAATAATTGCTCCAAAACCGTATAAAAAAGATCGACTTAATTTTTTTAAGATCGATATTAGCGGAGATACTTCGATAACAAAATCTGTTATCAGGGGTTTTTTACAGGTTAAAAAAGGTAGCCATTATAATGCTGATGGTTTTACGCTACCCCCAAAAGCAGTTCACGAATTAAAGTATCATTTGAAAAAAACCACGTTTTTTGACCGCTTGGATATTAACGGCGATTACTATGGCATTTATCTTAGAAGTTTGGTGGATACTGCTTTTAGTTTGTATCCTGCAATATCTGATGACGCTAAACTTTTAACTCTCATGCAAACAAATGGTCGTCATTTATATAATTTCTTTAATGTCCCTAAAGGTGCAAGTAGTTTGGACGTGGATATGACCCAGATAAACAAGACATCTTTGGTTAAAAATATTACATCGCCCGGAACAAATTTATCAGTACAGATATTTGGCAGACCCGATAAGAAGTATTTTAACAGTTATAATCTTGGCCAGGTTACATCCCTAACCAGTGGGCTTAATTATTATTATCCACAGGAGTCTTTTGATGAGTATGTTACCGAAATAGGATATACTATTGGTAAATCAAATTATTTTTTCACTAAAAACACCAGTACCATTCCGGATAAAGCCGATACCTATGATGCCGTTATTAATACCCCAGCATCAAATTTGACTACTTTTAAACCTTCCTTTTCGGGCAATGTTGACTACTACGAGGCACACTTCTCTGACAATCCAACCCCCAACTTGTTTGTACTGTTATTTGCTCCTGCAGCTGCAAATTACAACAACATTAAATTTCCTGACTTTTCTAAATATCTGGGTGTAAAAAGCGTTGATTTAACTAAACAAGTACTTACATATTTTTGCATTTACCAGGATGGTACTTTTGATGAGAAAAACTTCCTATATAAATCTAATGGCCGCTCAGATTATCCCAGCCTTAACTTAAGGTCTGTAAGCCGAAGTTATTAATCGTAAAGACGCGAACACGCGCCTTTACGATTATTTTGTAGAGGCGCGTATTCGCGTCTTTCCTTTTTCAACTTCTTGGGCTATATCCCCTTATTTATCGCCTCATAAACTACATCCTGTATCCTTGGTCTGATGTTCAGGCTGCCCAGTTTGTTGCCGGCATTGGGGTGTACCCGGTTACTCAGGAACACATATACCAGGTTATATTTCGGATCAACCCAGATACAGGTGCCGGTAAAGCCCGTATGCCCGTAGGTTTGCGGCGAAGCCAGTTTTGATGGGTAATGCCTGTCGGCAATAGGATCCCAACGGTCAAAGCCAAGTCCGCGCCTGCTCACGGCCGATTGTTTGGAGGTAAACAGGTCAACCACTTCGGGTTTAAAATATTGTACGCCGCCATAAGTGCCGCGGTTCAGCAGCATCTGGTATAATATGGCCACGTCATTGGCGCTGGCAAACAGGCCCGCATGGCCGGCAACGCCACCCATCATGGCAGCGGTTGGGTCGTGCACATAGCCATCAAGCAGGCTTTGGCGGTATTCCTGATCGTTTTCTGTTGGCGGGATGCGGTCGGCGCTGAAACGGTGCAGGGGTAAAAATCCGGCAGTCTTCATCCCCAGCGGGCCATAAAATTGCTGCTGCACGTACTCATTCTCGGGTATTGAGGTAATACTTTCTACCACCTCTTTCATCAGCAGCATGCTGATATCACTGTACACATACTGACCTGGTGTTTTAATAGGTGAGTTCAGCATATCGGGCAGCATCACATCTTTAAAGTAATCTTTCCTTAAAAAATAATGGTCAGATACCCGTACCGGATAAGCCGCCGATGAATCGGTACTGTGGTCTGATGGTTTTACCTTTTCAAAGGTTTTAATATCGGGGATCAGCCCGGCCTGGTGCATCAATACTTCACGTATCTGGATGTTGTTTTTATTGCTTTTGCGGGCCAGCGGGATATAATCGCCAATGGTGCCCTCCAGATTCAACTTGCCTTCATCGGTCAGTTTCATAGCCTCTACAGTGGTAGCGGTTATTTTGGTCATGGAAGCCAGGTCAAAAATATCAGTGATATTATCCGGGATGGTATTTTCATAGGTGTGGTAACCGTAGGCCTTGTTAAATATCACCTTGCCATCTTTAGCAACCAGTACCACGCAGCCTGGGGTGGCATGCTCGGTAATAGCCTCACGGGCAATGGCATCAATACCGGTCAGACTGGCTGTGCTGATGCCGGCATCTTCAGGAACGGTATATTGCAGCCTTACTTTATTGGTGATAAAACCCATGCCCGAAGCAAACTGCGGCGAATAGGTACGAGTTAATTTCTGGGTTACCGGTAAACCGCCAAAAATGGCTTGTGCGCTGTAAAATGCAGAAACCGGGGTAGCCCGCTCCGTCCACATAATGGGTACACTAACATTATTTAATTTGGTCAGTAATCCCCCGCCGCCAAAGGCAGCTACAATTACGTTTTTTAGTTTTTGGTTAGAGCTGATAAAATCCATGATCTGCGGATTGCTCATATCCGCATCGCTCAGCTGTAAAATAATAGTATTGTACCATTTCAGATCGGCCGACAGGTCGTTCAGGTTTTTTGCTCCGCTATAGGCGTTACCATCAAAGGCATCTACTTTACTGTATTTATTGAGCAGGCTGTCAAAAGCGGTGGCATAACGGTTAGAGAAATGTACACTGGCAATTTTTAATTGTTCCAAGTTTTGCAGCGGTATCAGGTACTTGCTGTTGTTGAATAACACGGTGGAGTGTTCAACCTGTTGTTCCTCGTTCACGTAAGCCTGACCGGTAGGGATGGCAACTGGCGGTATTTGCGCGCATGCCGTGTTAAATAATGCAAACCCCAATAATACTGCCGGCACCAGGCCCCATTTACTTTTTATCATATACTTTTATTCCGTTTATATAGGTTTTTGTTACTTGAATTTTAGGCAGTTCCGATCCTTTCGCTTTCATGATATCTTTATCCAGTATCACAAAATCGGCGTATTTGCCAGGCTCAATGCTGCCTTTTTCCTTCTCCTCAAAGTTGGCTTTAGCGGCCCAAATGGTTATACCCCGTAGGGCTTTGGTACGGTCGAGCGCGTTTTCGGGCTGAAAGCCACCTTCCGGAAAGCCATGCAGGTCTTTACGTTCAACAGCCGCATAAAAGGTGTACAGCGGGTTAATATTCTCCACCGGAAAATCGGTACCCAGCGGTAACCAGCCGTTTTGTTTCAGCAATTGCTTAAATACGTAGGCCGATTTTAACCGGTCGGCACCAAGCCTTTTACCCGCCCAGTACATATCTGAGGTAGCATGGGTAGGCTGTACAGATGGGATGATACTGTTATCGCCAAACAGCTTGATATCCTCCGGTGCTAATATCTGAGCATGCTCAATGCGCCAGCGCCTGTCGTTTTTACCCTTTAATACCGAGGCATATATTTTCAACATGGTGCGATTAGCCGAATCGCCAATGGCATGAGTGGCCAGCTGAAAGCCGCCGTCATAAAGTTTCTTAGCTATTTCCTCAAAATGCTGAGGACTGCTCAGCAAAAAGCCGTTCCAGTTTTTTTGATCGGCATAGGGCTGCAATAAACACGCACCTCTTGAACCCAGGGCGCCATCGGCATAAGCCTTAATGGCCCTTACGTTTAAAGTGGGGGTTTTAGTTATGCCATGCTTAAATAGGTAGTCGTAGTTTTCGGCCCTGTCGGCAAGCATCAGGTACATGCGCATTTTAAGCGCACCTTTATGCTGCAGCTGGGCAATGGTGCTTACCATAGTGTACGGAAGGCCGCAATCATCAACCGTGGTTAAACCGACTGCAAAGCAGTTTTTCTGGGCTGCTAATAGCGCGTCCTCGGTCACTTGGGCTGTTGGTTCAGGAATTTTGCGGGTAACAATACCTACCGCGTTATCAACCAAAATACCGGTAAGCTTGCCGTTTATCGTTTCTATTTCGCCACCGTTAATAGTTTGGCCGGGCTTTACACCTGCAAGGTTCAGCGCAGCCTGGTTGGCAATAGCGGCATGGCCGTCAACCCGGCTCAATATTACCGGCCTAACAGGGAAAAGTGAATCAAGCCTGGCCTTATCCGGGAATTGTTTTTTGGCCCAATCATTCTGATCCCAGCCGTGGCCGGTTATCCAGCCGTCGGTATTGCGGGCGGCATAAGCCTCAACAGAGTCTAAAACCTGTTGCCAACTTTTAGTGCCCACCAGGTTAACATCCTGCAGGCCCAGGCCATATCTGTAAAAATGCGTATGCGCGTCAATAAAACCGGGATATATGGGTGCGCCATTAGCGTCAACAACCTCACGGGCCAGGTACTTTTGCTCCAGCGTATCTGCATTACCAACCGCCAGTATCTTACCGCCTTTTACCACAAATGCATTGGCGGTGGTAAAGTTGCTGTCAACGGTGTAAACAAGCGCGTTTTTGATCAAAAGGTCGGCATTGTATTCTTTTTGTTTGCAGGCAATGACAAAAAGGAGCAGCACTGGCCATAATTTCTTCATAGGGTATATCTGTATAATCCTGGTAATGTAATTATTAAATGTTAAATGTATATACAACTATCAAATCATAAAGTTATGCCTTCAAATATTTAATTTAGCATCGAATTGGAAATTGAAGGGAAATTTTTTAAATGTCAGATATAATACAGCTTTTACCGGATGCCGTTGCTAACCAGATTGCCGCAGGTGAGGTGGTGCAAAGGCCGGCATCTGCCGTAAAGGAATTAATTGAGAACGCGCTTGATGCCGGGGCCGGAAAGATCCAGCTTATTGTTAAGGATGCGGGCAAATCATTGATACAGGTTATTGATGATGGTTGCGGCATGAGCCTTACCGACGCCCGTATGTGCTTTGAGCGGCACGCCACCTCCAAAATACGCAAGGCCGACGATCTGTTTGCCATACGTACAATGGGTTTCCGGGGCGAGGCGATGGCATCAATAGCGGCTATTGCCCAGGTGGAGATGAAAACCCGCCGCCATGAGGATGAACTGGGTACCTGCATACTTATTGAAGGCTCGGAAGTGATAAGCCAGGAAGCCTGCCAGGCCAATACCGGCACCTCCATATCGGTTAAAAATCTGTTTTATAATACGCCCGCCCGCCGCAACTTTTTAAAAAGCAACCCGGTGGAGATGCGTCATATCATCGACGAATTTCAGCGTGTGGCTTTGGCCAATCCGCATATATTTTTCACCCTGCACCATGATGGGCAGGAGGTATATCACCTGCCGGGTGCCACGCTTAAGCAGCGTATTGTACACCTTTTTGGCAATAATTATAACCAGCGCCTGGTTCCGGTTGAGGAGGATACCACCATCATTAACCTGCGTGGTTTTGTAGGCAAGCCCGAGTTTGCCCGTAAAACCCGGGGCGAACAGTTCTTTTTTGTGAATAACCGCTTTATCCGTGATGCTTATCTCAACCACGCGGTACTTACCGCGTTTGAAGAGCTTTTGCCCGATGACAGTTTTCCGTTTTATGTGCTGTTTATTGATATCGACCCATCCAAGATAGATATCAACGTGCACCCCACTAAAACCGAGATCAAGTATCAGGACGAGAAGGCTATTTATGCCATCATTCGCTCGGCGGTAAAACGTTCTTTAGGCAGGTATAACATTACCCCCAGCCTTGATTTTGACCAGGAAAACAGCATTGAACACCTGATAACGCCCAAGCCGTTTGAGGAGATCATTGCACCAACCATATCTTTCAATCCTGATTTTAACCCTTTCGCGTCGGAAAAAACAAGTACCCCGCGCGAACAGCATCCTTTTTTACGGGATAGCGGCAACTATAAAAGCAGCAGCCCCATACCCAAAAACTGGGATACCCTATACGAGATCAGTAAAAAAGAAACCACCCTGCAGCATGAGCTGCACCCGGAGGAAAGCATTGCCGTAAATGAGCAGGAGGTAAGCAAACCAAGCGAGCGCCAGTTGTTTCAGATCCACAACCGCTTTATCCTGTCGCAAATTAAATCAGGTTTTATGCTGATAGGGCAGCAGGCCGCGCATGAGCGTGTATTGTATGAACGTTTTTTACAACAATTGCAAAATCACTCTGGAGTGAGCCAGCAAAGTTTATTTCCACAGTCGGTAACACTAAACGGCAGCGATTTTGAGTTATTAAGAGAACTTTTGCCCGATATTAGGGCTCTTGGCTTTGATATACGCGAGTTTGGCAAAAACACTGTTGTGGTTGAAGGTATACCCGCCGAATTGAATAATGTTGGCGAGCACGAACTGCTGGAACACCTGTTGGAAGGCTTTAAAAATAATATGGCCATTTTAAAGGTAGATAAGCGCGACAACCTGGCCCGCTCACTGGCACGCAACGCGGCCATTAAAACCGGTACCAAACTATCGCTGGAAGAAATGAACCAACTGATAGATCAGCTTTTTGCCTGCGAAACACCTAACCAGGCATTGAACGGTAAGCCCGTAATCAGTACCTTTACCATGACCGAACTTTTAGAACGATTTGAAAAATAGACCGACGCTCCTTTAAATACTATGAATTCATCACCATTTGCTAATATTACGCCGGTTGTAAAAAACCTGCTGATCATCAATATTTTATTTTTCATTGGCACTTACACACTGGGGAATGTTATTCCTGATGTGCTCAAATATTTACCTGTCTATTACTTTAATTCACCCAACTTTCGTTTGTGGGAAGTGATCACCTACATGTTTATGCATGGAGGTTTCGCGCACATATTTTTTAACATGTTCGCGCTGTTTTCCTTTGGGCCGATAGTGGAATATGCAATGGGACCAAAAAAATTCCTGAGCTTTTATTTTATCTGCGGTATAGGTGCAATTGTTTTGCAAATGCTTGTACAAGCCCTTGAGGTTCATGCAATAACAGGCGGCATCACCATACAACATCCCGGGCTCGATTCGTCATATATGGCATTCGGGGCTAAGGCCCAAAACCTGTATGACCTGTACAATACGCCGGTTGTTGGTGCTTCTGGTGCAATATTTGGTTTACTAATTGCATTTGGAATGCTGTTCCCCAACATGGAGCTCATGATCCTGTTTATACCGGTGCCTATTAAAGCTAAATATATTATACCGGTATATGTAGTATTGGAGTTATTTTTGGGTGTAAAACAATTTTCGGGCGATTCTGTGGCACATTTTGCACATTTAGGTGGGGCAATTTTGGGATATATCATGGTAAAATACTGGCGCTTACAACGTCCAAACAATTTTTATTAATAACGGTAGTTATCAATGTAAACGGAACTTAAATTATGAGTACCCTTTGGCAAAATATTCATTACAAAATGTTGCGGTCGGGCAATAAGTTAAACCTACTTATTGCTATTAATGTCATCGTGTATTTGGCTATCAACATTCCCGCTGTTATCGAACACCTGTTTACGGGTTTCGGGCAGCCCAGCATTATTGCCACCTATGCCGATGAATACCTGGCCACAACGGCCTATTTGCCAAAACTGCTCACCCGCTTCTGGACACCGCTTACCTACATGTTCATGCATGCGGGCATTTTGCACATTTTGTTCAACATGCTCTGGTTGTACTGGATGGGGCAGATATTTGAAGAGTACCTGGGTAATAAACGTACTATAGGCCTGTACATTATGGGCGGGCTGGCCGGCGCGTTTTTCTTTATTTTATGCTATAATCTGTTCCCGGCATTTTCACATAACCCGGCTATGCTGCTTGTGCCGGTTGTTGGGGCCTCGGCCAGTGTTATGGCCATTGTAGTAGCTACTGCCACACTGTTGCCTAACTATACTATTTCCTTAATATTATTTGGCCCTGTAAAGCTAAAATGGCTGGTTATTGTTATACTGGTTATTGACTTTCTGGGTATTGCCGGAGCCAACGCGGGCGGCGAAATAGCGCATTTAGGCGGCGCGCTGCTGGGCTTTATCTACATAAAACAACTGCAAAAAGGGCACGACTGGATAGGCGGTATGAATAACCTGTTCAAATCAAGCCCTAAACTAAAAGTGGTGGCCAAAAACACCAGTAAAAACAGCGCGGAGTATCCCCGCCAGGAAGAAATTGACCGTATATTAGACAAAATATCACAGTCCGGTTACGACAGCCTGAGCAAACAGGAGAAAGAAATCTTATTCCGCGCAAGCAATAATGAAAGTTAAACGCAAACAAAGTTTTATAGGCACCGTACTGTTATGGATAAACCTGTTGCTTTGCGCGGCTTTGCTTATCAGCTATTTGGCGCCTCATATTAATCCGCAAAAATTTTGGCCCATTGCTTTTTTTGGTCTGGCTTACCCGCCATTGCTAATAGCCAATTGTATAATGATGGCCTACTGGCTGCTGCGCAAAAGGTGGCAGTTTCTGTTATCGCTTGTTACTATTTTGGTGGGTTATAATGTGTTGTTCAACAACATAGGCTTCCGGCTTTCTGATCCGGATATTGCCCGGCCCTGTAGAGAGAACAGCATACGCGTAATGACCTATAACGTGCACAGTTTTAAACGCTACGGGTCAAAAAATGATGAATCAACCCGGCATGAAATTTTAAATCTGATAAGCAAACAAAGCCCTGACCTGATAAACTTTCAGGAGTTTTATACTAAGAATAAGGGCTCCTATGAAATGCGCGATTCCCTAACCAGGATCATCGGAACAAAGAACTTTTATTTTGAGCCTTTTAACTTTAATAGTTCCGAGGCTTACGGCATGGCCATATTCTCCCGATTCCCGATAGTAGGCAAGGGGCTCATCCGATTTTCAGATTTCAAATCAGACAATCAGTGTATATATGTTGATGTGAAGAGAGGGGCAAAAATATTCCGCCTGTACAGTGTTCACCTGCAATCTATCCATTTTGATCCCGAAGATTATAAATATCTGGATAGTGTTTCAAAAAGAGGTAAGGCCGATATGCAATCAACCAAACGGTTGGGCGGTAAGTTAAAAGCAGCTTTCATTAAACGGAGCGAGCAGGTTTTTAAAGTGAAAGAGCACGCGTCTCAATGTCCTTACCCATACATCATAGCCGGCGATTTTAATGATACGCCTACCTCATTTGCCGTTAACCAGATGGCTAAAGGCATTAAAAACACCTTCCGCGAAAGAGGATCAGGCTTTGGGCGTACTTATAACGGCAATTTTCCTAATTACCAGATTGATTATATTATGGCCAGCCCGCAGTTTGATATATTAACTTATAAGATCATCGAAAAAAAACTATCTGATCATTATCCCCTTCGCAGCGATGTAGTGCTGAACAATTAATGCCGATAACCTCAAGTATTATTAACTTAATTATTACATTTCAAATACGTTGTAGTTAACATTTCGGTTATGCCTGCATTAGCTTGAAATTGAAAAAATCGTAAGTTTGCGCTCATGAAACAAAATTTGTTTGTTTACAATACTTTAACACGTAAAAAAGAAGAATTTAAACCGCTTAACGCGCCGCATGTTGGCATGTACGTTTGTGGACCTACTGTTTACAGTGATGTGCATTTAGGCAATTGCCGCACCTATATATCGTTCGATCTGATGTTCAGGTACCTTACCCAAATTGGCTACAAGGTACGTTATGTTCGTAATGTAACCGATGCCGGCCACCTGGAAGGTGATGGCGGCGATGAGGGCGAAGACAAAATATCAAAAAAGGCAAAGCTGGCCCAACTGGAGCCTATGGAAATTGTACAAAAGTACACCGTTGGCTTTCATGAGGTAATGCAGATATTAAATACCTTGCCGCCAAGTATTGAGCCTACCGCCACCGGCCATATCATTGAACAGATTGAACTGGTTAAGGTGATACTGGAAAAAGGCTACGCATATGAAGTTGATGGTACCATTTATTTTGATGTTGAAAAGTACAACAGCACCAAAAACTATGGTATACTCAGCGGCCGCAACCTGGAAGATCTGCTGAACAATACCCGTACGCTGGGCGGCCAGGAAGAAAAGCATGGCAAGCTTGATTTTGCCCTGTGGATCAAGGCTAAACCTGAGCACCTGATGAAATGGCCATCGCCCTGGGGCGTTGGTTTTCCGGGCTGGCACCTCGAATGCTCGGCCATGAGCCAGAAATATTTGGGTAACCAGTTTGACATTCACGGCGGTGGTATCGATCTGGTACCTACTCATCATACTAATGAAATTGCACAGCACGTAGCCTGCTGCGGTAAAAACCCGGCCAATTACTGGGTACATACTAACATGCTTACCGTTAACGGGCAAAAAATGTCAAAATCATTAGGTAATAGTTTTTTGCCGCATGAGCTTTTTACCGGTAATAACTCTATACTCAACAAGGGCTACAGCCCCATGACGGTTAGGTTTTTTATGTTGCAGGCGCATTACCGCAGCACGCTTGATTTTGGTAACGAGGCTATGGAAGCATCGGAAAAAGGCTTTAAACGCCTGATGAACGCTTTTGCCTTATTGAATGGCTTAAAGACATCTGCTACTACCGAAGTGGAGATAGAACCATTGATGACCCGCTGCTACGCCGCCATGAACGATGACTTTAACAGTCCGGTACTTATTGCCGAACTGTTTGAGGCGTCGCGCATCATCAACTCGGTGCATGATGGTAAAATGAAAATAGACGAGGCTAACCTGCAACTGCTGCAAACGCTGATGCAAACCTTTGTGATCGATGTGTTGGGATTGAAGGATGAGCAGGCTGCCAACGATGATTTGCCTAATGTATTGAACATGGTGGTTGAGCTGCGCAGCGAAGCAAAAGCGAATAAAGACTATGCCATGTCTGACAAGATACGTGATGGCCTGGCCAAAATAGGCTTTCAGCTGAAAGACAGCAAAGACGGCACTCACTGGACTAAATCATAAACGGGGTTGTAATAATTACTGAGGAACAGCGCATTAACATTTAATCAAAACATAATCCATATAATCAGGTTATTACAACAAAACGCCGGAGTAATAACTGGCGTTGAGCACCATTTTTTTGCATGATAAACTCCTCTCATTTACAATTAAACACCATCATCTCCGTTTCAGATAATAATATATCGGGCTGTAATGCTAAGGGAATAATTACCCGTAGTAACGGCTCATATCACAATCCTGACTTAAAATTTATTACTAAATTGCCCAAAATCTAATACAACCATGAAAAAAATAATATTAGCTGCTACGTTTATTGGCTATAGCGTTTTTGCCTTAGCGCAAACAACTCCTCCTGCTCAAGTAAATAAGGTAGTTAGTGCCGAAGAAGCTTTTAATAAATTAGTTGAACGTAAAGGCATTAAAGATGGCTTTTTAGCTGTTGCCGATGCTGAAGGCATTGTATTTAAACCCGACGCCGTTAAAATAACCGACTTTTACAGCAAAATTGATAAACAAGCCGGCAAGCTAAGCTGGGTGCCTAAATTTGCCCGCATATCTGCCAACGGCGACCTTGCCTTTACCGCAGGCCCATATATTTACCAAAACGGTAAGGCTGATGACGAAAAAGTATATGGTGATTATGTATCTATCTGGAGGGCAGATGCGGAAAACAAGCTGAAGCTGCTGATCGACCTGGGCATACAACACCCGGAAGCTGAAGCTGATGTACCAACTGATTTCAAAGAGCCTACAGCAGCACGTACAGCTCCAAGCAAAGATCCATTTACCGGTAAAAGCATCATTATTAATACCGATAAAATATTCAACCACTCGTTAACCATATCGGCACTGGCCAGTTACAAAGAGTTTTTGAGCCCTGAAGGCCGTTATTATTTCCCTGGTTTTGAACCAATGACCGGCCCCAACACCATCATGAAATTCATCAACAACCAGGCTATCAGCATCAGCGCAGAAACTGTTAGCGCCGGCCGCTCAGCCAGCAATGATTTGGCTTACAGCTATGGCCATGCCCGCATTACCAAAGGCAACGTAGTAAGCAACTATAACTACGTACGTATCTGGGAGCTAGACAAAACCAAGAAATGGGATATCCTGCTGGAAGTATTTTCGGCTGTTGAAAACGAATAAGGGTTTTAATACCTGAAATAAAAAAGGGAGATGTATTTGATACATCTCCCTTTTTTATTTTTTCTTGTCATGCTGAACGTAGTGAAGCATTTACTCATCGATAGGGCAAGTTCCATAGCAGATCCTTCGTTCCTCAGGATGACAAAGTGCACAGCATGTGGGCTGCCGAAACAAGTTTGGCATGAAGGGTAATCGGGTATCTTCTATTTTAATCTAAACGTCATCCTGAATTTATTTCAGGATCTCTCAGGACAAGCAAATTTGCACAGCATATGGGGTGCCGAAACAAGTTCGGCATGACGATAGGGTTGAATCTCCATGCCATTGTTGGTGTTGTCACCAACAATCTTAAAACAGTTGCTGAATAATATCATCGGCCGACAAGCCTTCTGCTTCGGCGTGGTAACTGCGTACTATACGGTGGCTTAGTATAGGCTTGGCAATGGCTTGTATGTCCTCAATATCGGGTGAGTATTTTCCATTGATCACCGCGTGGCATTTGGCGCCCAGGATCAGGAATTGCGAAGCACGCGGGCCTGCACCCCAGCTTAGTAAACGGTTGATCTGCGGGCTGGCAAACTGTGTGTTAGGGCGGGTTTTGGCTACCAATTTTACCGCGTATTCCAACACATGATCGGTAACCGGGATATTGCGCACCAACTGCTGAAAATAAATGATCTGCTCGGCATTCAACACCTTATTAACATCGGCATGGGCTGTGCTCGTGGTGTTTTTAACCACCTGTAGCTCCTGCTCAAATGTAGGGTAGTTTAGCGTTACGTTAAACATAAAGCGGTCAAGCTGAGCCTCGGGCAGGGGATAAGTACCTTCCTGCTCAATGGGGTTTTGGGTGGCCAGTACAAAAAATGGCTGAGCCAGCTTGTGGGTAATACCGGCGGCGGTAACCGCTTTTTCCTGCATGGCCTCTAAAAGCGCCGCTTGTGTTTTTGGTGGAGTACGGTTAATTTCATCGGCCAGGATGATATTTGAAAAAACCGGCCCGGGTATAAATTTAAAATTCCTGTCCTCACCTAATATCTCCGACCCAATAATATCTGAAGGCATCAGATCGGGCGTAAACTGTATACGTTTAAAATCAAGGTCGAGCACGCGGGCTACGGTTTGCACCAGTAAGGTTTTTGCCAGCCCTGGTACACCAACCAATAAACAATGCCCGTTACTAAATATGGATATCAATACAAATTTCACCACCTCATCCTGCCCAATAATAACTTTACCTATTTCGGAGCGTATTTGCTGATAAGCTGCCTTTAAAGCATCGGCAGCTTCTACATCAGAGCGGTGTTGCATAAGTATTAAGGTTTAGTTTGCGCTGTTGTTGTTGCAGTTGGTGTGGTGATCCATTTTTTCAGTATATCACACGATTGGTATTCCCTGTCAATCCGGATAAAGGTTTCCTTTCTGCGTTTATCAAACCATTGGTTGATCATCTTATTGGTTTTATCCTCAAATGCATAATCCTTTAGTTTAGGAAAATCCTGCTCTAAATTAGCTTTGTGCGCGCTGGTAGCCGATTTAAGATATAATATTTTATAGCTCTTTTTACCGTTAGCTTCGGTAAAAAGATCAGGCTTTGATATGCTGCCAATTTTCATGGTATCAACCGTAAGGGCAACCTTAGGGTCAAGCTTATCGGTTGGTATAAAGGTTGTACGGGTTTGCACGTTTTCGGCGTTCAGCATCATACCACCATTGTACTTGGTTTCTTTATCATCAGAGTAATAAGCCGCTGCGCTCGAAAAATCGATCTTCTTGTTTTTCTGCAACAGGGTATAAATACTATCGGCCTTTACCTTAGCGCGGTCAAGACTGGCCTGCGTAACTACCGGCATAATTAATATGTGCCTTACGTGTACCTGCTCGCCGCGGCGCTCAATAACCTGCAAAAAGAAGAAACCATACTCCGGCGATTCAAAAACAGGCGACATTTCACCAGCTTTAAGCCTGAAAGCGTTGGCGGTAAATTCCTTTACCCAGGTAGTTCTGTCGCCAAATCCGGCATCACCACCATCAGGCGCCGAACCCGGATCTTGCGAGTAAAGCCTGGCCAGTGTACCAAAATCCTCACCTTTTTTAACCCTTTCACGAAGCGCCTCGGCCTTTTCGCGATACAGTTCCTTTTCCTCTTTATTTAATTGTGGCTGAAAAACTATTTCGCCAACCTCAACCTCTTTGTTAAATGATGGCAAGCTGTCTTTAGGCAACGTCTCAAAATATTTTTTAACATCCTGTGGGGTAACGTTCAACTTTTCAGTAATGTGTTGCTGCATTTTCTGCGCAACCATCTGCTCTTTCACGTCAGGGCGTATCTCATCTTTATATTGAATAACCGAACGGCCTAAAAAGCCTTCCAGTTTTTCCTGTCCGCCTGCTCTTTGGGTCATTTCACGCATCCTACGGTCAACGTTGGCATCAACCTCATCATCCTTAACATCTATACTATCAATAGCGGCTTGTTGGGCCAATAGTTTTTGGGTAAGTAACGATTGTAATATTTTACATTTTACATCACCGCTGGGCTGGTTACCTTCAACCAGGTAACGTGCATATTGAGTTTCAATATCTGATTGTAATATAGGGGCGTTACCCACAACGGCTGCTATTTTATCAAGCGTGTGGCGCGGGCCGGCAGGGGCAACAACCGAATCGGCTTTGGCAACAACCTTGGCTGTAGTGTCAGACTTGGTAAGTGCTTTCGCGGCTGAATCGGCCTTGGTTTGCGCTTGCGCAACTGATATGATCAATATAAAACTTAAAACGAATATCCCTAACTTTCTCATGTAATGTTCTTATACTCTTAAACTAAACGGAACAGTATCCCGTTAAAAACCACGAATTTCGGTAAAATTTATCAATTATGACCGAACAAAAAATCCCTATTTAATACAACAACCTATAATTGTGCTAATATGGTTATAAAGCTTGAAACCGTTTAACTACTTTTGGTTAAAATTTGTTAAAGTGAAAGTTGAGAACCCGGTAGCCCTGCAATACATATTATCAGATGAACTATACCTGTTAGGCACAGATAAACCGCTGTATGAGCATTTGCAAAAAAGCCCGCCAGAACCAACAAACACTACATTGCCCGAACCAGAAGCAACCATACCAGCCGCCACACCTATTACTGAACAAGCTGTGCCTGAAGTAAAAACGCAGCCGATAAGCTTTAATTATCTGGGCAAAAACTTAAAAAACTTCCTGGTACTGGTACATTACCCCGATCAGGAATTTATTGCCGAGGCGCATTTAACCGCCCTGCAAAACATATTGAAACGAAAAGAGCTGGAGCTGCATGATATAGCCATACTCAACATGGCCGGCTATAGCAACAGCAACTTTACCGAGATAACCAGCTTTTTTAAACCCACCAAATTACTCTTGTTAGGGAAAACAACCATGCCACAAGGCATTGCCACACTTCAATTAAACAAACCGCAGGCACTGGATGGCCTTACCGCCCTGTACAGTTTTGCCTTTGCAGAAATGATGGACAGTGTGGATAATAAGAAAGCTTTTTGGGAGCAAATGAAAACGCTGTAGTTTATTTTTTATCATGGACGATCATAAACAAGTTAATAAGGAAATCATAAATCTTTTGACCAGGTACGTAGATAAAAATCCTTCACAACGATTTGGACAAATCCTGTTTAACCTGGACATTAATCAATTCGTGCATAAAGCCGATCCAGCTCAATATAACCATCTTTTGCGCGACATACATAATGATTTAAGCGAGGATATTTTAAAAAGAGTCAATGACAGAATCAGCCTAATAAAGAATAAATAAACTGCACCCATTAAAAGTCCATTGTCCAACAGTCTTTCGTCCTTAATCCTAAAAGTCTCAAAATGCAATTAGTTTTCGCCACCAATAACCGTCATAAACTGGATGAAGTAGCCGCCAAGGTTGGCGATAAAATAAAATTGTTAACCCTGAATGATATTGGCTGTACCGACGATATTGAGGAAACAGGCACTACGTTCCGGGCAAACGCTTCAATCAAAAGCCACCACATTTTTGAAAAATATAAACTCAACTGTTTTGGCGACGACAGCGGACTGGAGATAGACGCCCTGAATGGTGAACCCGGTGTTTATTCGGCCCGATACGCGGGCGAACATGGCAATCATGCAGCTAATAATGAAAAAGTGTTAAATAACCTGGCCGGTAAAACTAATCGCAAGGCTCGTTTCCGCACGGTGATCTCCTTAATATGGAATGGTGACGAGCATTTTTTTGAGGGCGTTGTAGAAGGCAGCATTCGTGCTGAACTCAGCGGCACCGAAGGCTTTGGGTACGACCCTATTTTTGAACCTGAAGGCTACAACGTAACCTTTGCCGAAATGAGCATGGAGCAAAAAAACAGCAGCAGCCACCGCGCAAAGGCAATGGAGCAATTGATCGCGTTTCTGAACACGGTTGATTAGGGTTGAGCCCCTCTAAATCTCCCCTGAAGGGGAGACTTTATAAATCTTATTATAAGCACTCTCCCTTGAAGAGTGTTGAGCGAGGCCCGCACTCCACACCCGCCCCCCTGCACCTACACAAAATTTGGCAGGATTTATGCTCTTATGCTTTAAAATACCTCAGTCATGAAAAAATTATTTCAAACCTCAATCGCAATCCTGTCAATCCTGTTTATTATGTCGGCCTGCTCAAGCCAGAAAAACACGACATCAAGCAATGTATCCCGCGGTAAATTTGTGGGCACCTGGACCTTAAATAACGTAAGCTATGATGGCCTTGTTCAAAATGCTGTTCAAAACGTGTTTGATCAGGCACCACCCGAAGCCTTTGTAGGCAGTACCTGGAAGCTAACCAACAGCGGTAACGGTTTGTATACTTTAGCAAACGGTGCGTCGCAAACTATATTCTGGTCGGTTTATAACGGCGGGACTACAGGAACACAATTTCAGTTCAAAAAATTATTTGAAGGTGATAAAGCTAAAAACGTTACCGAAGGCTATCGTCTGGATATAGCCAATGCGGATGGCTCAGCCATGACCCTGAAATCACCGGTTGCAGTAGGCAACGGAACAGGGTATATTATTTATTCGTTTAGTAAAGCTCAATAAGGAGCGTGGAGCGAGGTTTATAGTGCGTCTAAATTACAAATACACTTAGCCTGCCATTAGAAGCTAAATGGGGGCTATGATCATAAATCATAGCCCCCATTTTTATTGATATTAAATAGAAAATCTTCACTACTACCTTCCACTCACTTCGCTCCCCACTCCATTCTCTACTGTGCCGGTGCAAATTTCAGACATACCGGGTTACCAATTTCAAGCCTGGAGCCTGTTGGCGATAGTTTGCCAGTAGCGTTATCAATGCGTAGCACGTATATGGTATCGCTGTTTTGATTGGCCACAATCATGAATTTGCCGGTTGGGTCAATGGCAAAATCGCGCGGGTTTTTACCCATTGATGGCTGGCGCTGTACAAAGGTAAGTTCACCGGTTTCCTGATTTACGGCATAAACAATGATCTCGTTAGTTTCTAAACGGTTAGATGCATACAGAAAACGACCATCAGGCGACAGGTGTAGAGCCGCGCCTGCTGTTTGTCCTTTAAAATTATCGGCCAGCAGGGTTATGGTTTGTTTTTGTTTCAGTTTTCCGTTGTCATAGTCAAACACTAATACATTTGAGCCCATCTCGGTTATCAGATAGGCATGTTTTTTATCTGCCGAAAACTCTAAATGTCTTGGGCCATCGCCGGGTTTAACGCTCACAAATGGGGTCGAAGCTGGTTCAAGTGGCTTTTCGTTCGATGCGCGGTAACGTAATACATTTACCTTATCGGTACCCAAGTCATTATATAACAGGTATTTTTCATCTGGCGATAGTATGCTCATGTGCGCGTGAGGGCCTTCCTGGCGATCTTTATTAGGGCCATGAGCACCATCATCGTGCAGGGTTTGGATGGCTTTTGATAAAGAGCCATCTTTATTTACCGGCAATACGGCAACGGTACCGCTGCTGTAATTAGCTACAAAAACATTTTTCTGTGCCTTATCAACCCCAACATAGCAGGGATCATCACCCTCTGATGATTGTTTATTAATAAAGGAAATTTTACCCGTTTTAGGTTCAAACGAAAATGAGCTTACCTCGCCCTTTGGTGTTTCGTTTACGGCGTATATGAATTTGTTATTGCTGCTCAGAGTGAGATATGATGGGTTGGTAACACCATCAATCTGGCTTAAGTAGGCCAGCCTGCCATTTTCGGCATAAAACCGGTAAACGGCTATTCCTTTACTTGTACCCGAGGTATAGGTACCTATAAGGAGGTCATAAGTGGTAGGTCCCTTTTTTTTGTTTGGTTTGTTTTGCGCGTAAGTAAACAAAGGCGACAACAGCGCAATGATCAGAACAATTTTTTTCATGTGAGATGAAATTGGTTTTATACTGCGCAAGTTAACAAAACCAACAAAAAACGCCCTGTTTATCAGGGCGTTTTTTTATTTTATTAAATGTTTTAACTGGATAACCTCTTTTTCATCAAGGTAACGCCACCTGCCGCGTGGCAGATCTTTTTTAGTTAAGTTGGCGTAAACTACCCTATCAAGCTTAACTACTTCATAACCAAGACTTTCAAATATTCGGCGCACAATACGGTTTTTACCGCTATGTATCTGTATACCTACTTCTCTTTTTGAACCGCCGGCCACGTACGATACTGAATCAGGTTTTATTAAGCCATCTTCCAGTTCAATACCAAAGCCAATTTTGTTCAGATCGCCCTGGGTAAGGCTTTTGCTCAGTTCAACCTGGTACAACTTGCTGATATTGCTACGCGGGTGCGATAGTTTATCGGCCAGTTCGCCATCATTGGTCATTAATAATAAACCAGTGGTATTCCTGTCTAAACGGCCAATAGGGTAAATACGCTCTTTGGTGGCCTTTTCAACCAGGTGCATTACGGTACGGCGTTCTTGCGGGTCTTCGGTGGTAGTTATATAATCTTTAGGTTTATTTAATAGTACATAAACCATTTTTTCACGACGCAGGGTTTCGCCATTGTATTTGATCTCGTCTTTAGTAGGGTCGATCTTAGCACCCAGTTCATCAACTACTACACCGTTCACCATTACCACACCGGCAATGATCAGTTCGTCTGCCTTGCGGCGTGAGCAGATACCTGCATTTGAAATGTAACGGTTCAGGCGGATAAGGCCATCGTCTTTAGCTTTAGGCTCTGCCGGCTTTTTGCGGCCGCGTAAAGTTTTAACGGGAGCATCTTGATTGTTATCGTATGTTGGTTTGCGTTGAGGCCTGTCGGTATTGTATGGTTTATCTTTAAAAGATCCTGTGTCTTCGCGTTTTTTAAATCCGCCGGCTGGCCTTTCGCCAAATTTTTTGTCGGTTGAACGTTCTCTTGAACCACCTTCAAATTTACGATCTCCGGTTCCTTCAACGCCGAAACTCCTTTTTGGCCTGTCTTCAAAATTTGAATTACGGGTACGCGGAGATGAGTATGCTTTCTTTTCCGGTGCCGAACCTGCACCAAAGCTTCTTTTTGGCCTTTCGTCATCGCCGCCTGTCGGCCTGCCTGAGTAAGGCTTGCGCGGTGCGAATGATTGGTTATCGCCTGATGGACGTCCTGAATAAGGTTTTGATCTGCCCGATGATTTTCTGTCGCCTGATGATGCACTGTCTCTAAAATTACTTTTAGGGCGGTCGTCATTAAAACGGTTACTTTGATATGCTTTTGGTTCAGGCTTTACGAATTTCTTTTTTTCTCCGTTTGGAGTGGCTTTGCCTTTAGCAGTCGCGGGTCTTTTGGGTCTGTCCTCGCTTCTTGGGCTACGGCCTGTTGTTCTTTTTTGATTGTCGTCGCGACTATCTGTTGGTCTCTTGAATACCATATTTTTTTTGTTTTGCGCTTTCGCAGCGTGAGGGTCAAAGATACGCTTTTTTGGCAAAATCTAATCAAAAAGTTCAAAAATTTTAGGCGGTTCAAAAACAAGGTTTAAACAGTTTTAAACCTTGTTTTTGAACCAAAAAACGCTTCGGAAATTGCAGACAAATTCATAAGTATTTGATAATGTGCCCCATATAACATACCTTTGCCAAACATTCTACCAAATGTATAGTTAATGATAAAAAAAGAAATGATCAAAAAACACTTACTTACGTGCTCCGTAATGCTGGTGCTGGTTCTCATTTCAAAGCTTAATATTTTCAGCACAACCATCACCGAAAAGGTTGTAAAAACTGAAAATACAGGCAATCGGACTTCGAAATTTATTTTTATAAAAAGCACTGCAAATGCATACAATTTTGCAAACGAAGCTTTGCCAGTAAACGATGCCCGGGTTACACGAAAACTGAATGTTTCGCTCAAGCAGCATACCTTCAAAACCGTGCAATCAAACGTTCTGCATCGTAAGGCCGAAAAGTGGTTTCCGATCATCGAACCCATTTTGAAGGTTTATGGCATTCCCGATGATTTTAAGTACATCCCGCTGGTTGAGTCGGGCCTGCATTCAGGCACCTCGCCCAAGGGAGCAAGCGGCCTGTGGCAATTTATGCCCGGCACCGCGCGTACTTACGGGCTAAAGGTAGGTCATGGTGTTGATGAGCGTAACAACCTGCGTAAATCAACCATCGCGGCCTGCAAGTATATCAAAGAACTATACGGTGAATTCAATAGCTGGACACTGGCAGCTGCCGCTTACAACAACGGCTCCATTAAGCTGGAAAAAGCTATTACGAGACAAAATGAAGATAATTATTTCCGCATGAGCCTGAACCGCGAAACCGGTTCATACATTTACAAGCTTATTGCCATGAAAGCAATTATCCAGCAACCGCAGAAGTACGGGTACACCAGCTACTACGCGTTTACCCCACCTACTCAATTGCTGAACTTTAATTAATTACTGATTTACATCATCATCGTTAATTAAAGATTACATTACGGAGCACCCCTAAGCCAGCTTTCCAGGACGGAAGGCTGGCTTTTTTGTTATGGAATTAGTGGATTATTGATTTTTCCTCACTTTTGAAAATTTATGTCATTGCTGTAAGGAGGAACGATGAAGCAAGAGCCTCACCCAACCCTCTCCAAAGGAGAGGGCTTTAAAATACTTTTTTAAGTCTCCCCTTCTGGGGGAGATTTAGAGGGGGCTCATTGCCACGCTTCGCTCGCAATGACAAAATTCCACTCCATTCCCTTATCCTGGCGTAAGTGACTCACCCGGTCTACGCTTCGCTGGACCACCCTCTCTTCGCCTGCGGCGGAAAGAGGGTTTGAAAATAGATGATGGATAAAGACAAAAAGATAATAGAAATTATTGCTTCACCCTCTTTCCAGCGAAGCTAAAGAGAGGGTCGACAAGCGTAGTGCCGTCGGGGTGAGTGGATGAACAAGCTAAGGGTTGGTAAGACTTCATCCACTTTCACAACCACCACTTTTGGGGATTTCAATTTTTGACCTGCATCAATACTTTTGCCTGTGCAGCTACATACTTTTATGTAGCTACATAAAATATTATGCAACCGAAAAAAAAGAAAACCCCGCTTATCGTTTTGGCCAAGATTTCCAGATACGCCATTTGTATTACACTGCTTACTGCTTTTAGCCTGGGTATAATTATCATGTCATTCAATAATGGGCAGGTAAAGGCAGCCCAGCAGCCTGAAAATAAAGCTAACCAAACTTCAACGCAAACTATCCCTGCTGACGCGTGGAAAGCACCGGCACCATCAACTATTCCGGCAGGCAAAACCGGAGCAATGATCAGGTACGGCCGTGAGCTCGTTATGAATACTGCAAAATACCTGGGACCACATGGTAGCGTCGCCCATCTTTCTAACGGTATGAATTGCCAAAACTGCCATTTATATGCCGGCACCAAATTATACGGAAATGACTTTGCCAGCTTTATGGCCACCTCTCCCAAAATAAATCCCCGCTCCGGCAAAATAATCTCAGCCGCAGGGCGCATAAGCGAATGTTTTCAGCGCAGTTTAGCCGGAACATCCCCTGATACTTCTAAAAAAGAGGTTCAGGCTATATTAGCTTATATGAGATGGGTAGGAAAGGACGTAAAAAAAGGACAAATCCCATTTGGTGGCGGAAGTGAACGGTTACCATTTATGGATAAGGCTGCCAACCCTGCGCTTGGAAAAATTGTATTTATGCAAAAATGCAAAAGCTGCCACGGAGCTAACGGCGAAGGGCAGCTGACAGCAGATAAAATATCATATACCTACCCGCCTTTATGGGGGCCGCATAGTTACAATGATGGCGCCAGCATGTTTTATATTGCCAGCCTTGCCGGCTTTGTTAAAAATAATATGCCTTATGGAGCTACCTATCAAAGGCCGCAGCTCACCAATGAAGAGTCATGGAATGTTGCAGCCTTTATAGATTCGCAGCCGCGTCCGCACAAGGATCATCACCTGGATTGGACCAATCTCGCAAAAAAACGATTCGATATCCCTTATGGACCATATGCCGATAGCCTTAGCGAAAAGCAGCATAAATACGGCCCGTTTAAACCTATTTTAGCTGCTGCGCAGCAAAAAGCAGCTAAGTAGACGAATTAATATTTTTTTACTTCATTTAAAATTGGCCTCTGAGACGAATCGATTTTCCTGAAAACATACGAAGTTTTGAAAACTTATTTACGCTGTAAAGTTCGTTATTGCCACGCTCGCAACAATAACAAAATTCCACTTCATTCCCTTATCCTTGCGTAAGTGACTCACCCGGTCTACGCTTCGCTGGACCGCCCTCTCTTCGCCTGCGGCGGAAAGAGGGCTTTGAAAATGGATTAAGGATAAAAGGAGCAATCGCGAACAATATATGTTTTCTCTGTAATGTTCGGTTGCCACGCTACGCAATGACAAAATATCAGTTTTTCACCCTCTTTCCAGCGAAGCTGAAGAGAGGGTCGACAAGCGTAGCGCCGTCGGGGTGAGTAGATAAACTAATTTGATGAAACCATGCTTTTTTTAAGCCCTCTTCTTTGGAGAGGGTTGGGTGAGGCTCTTTTTACGCAAATCACCTCTTTTTTTGTCGTAATCATACCTTTTCAATCAAACCAGGGTTGCCCATATTTGTAATAACAAGTAACACAATCAATTTAAAAACAGACAACTATGAGAAAGTTAAAATTACAGGTACAAATGACCCTTGATGGTTTTGTAGCCGGACCAAATAGAGAGTTAGACTGGATGTGGGTTTCGGGCGAGCAAGACCCGGCCGGTTTACAGAAAGTAATTAATTTGGCCGATAGCTGCGATATGATTTTGCTGGGGCGCGGCATGACCCAGGAGTTTTGCACTTATTGGGAAAGCGTGGTGGATAACAAACCCGACAGCCCCGAAATACCTTTGGCGCAACGTATGGTCAATATGCGCAAAATAGCGTTCAGCCGTACCCAAACCGATATTAAGGGCCGCAATTTAGAAGTAGAAAACGGCGACCTGGCTACCGCAATACAAAAGCTGAAAAACCAGGAGGGTAAAGATATTATGGTTTATGGCGGTGCCGGTTTTGCAAGTTCGCTCATCAGCCTGAACCTGGTTGATGAATATTATATTTTCCTGAACCCGGTTGCCATTGGCAACGGCCTTTCTATTTTTAAGGAGCGTAAAATACTGAAATTAGAAAGTTCAACCGTTTATAACAATAAAACGCTTCTTAAATACCTGCCGGCGTAAGTCTGGAAAGTGAAAACTTACGAAGTTTTAAAAACTTCGTAAGTTTATTATCCTTTAGTATAACCCCATCGGGGTTAAAGCTTTGTAGCAAACCCAAACGTTTTAATGAAGTGCCGTAGGTACTAAACTCAAATTGCATACCTACGGCATGCTAATTTTGTACCTTTGTTTTTTCTACAAAGCTTTTACTCCTAAGGAGTAATCCTTATTGCGATCGATCGATCACAACCGTCTCTAAATATTAACCTTATGCTGACATGCTTAGCATAAAATCCACATCAATTTTCCGTATCTTTGCGTAAATTTTTAGCAATAGTTTTAGAGGCTCCTTTCTCGTAAACAATTTACACAAGCTTTTAAAACCAGGCCCGCTTACACGGGTTTATTAAATTTGGTACCGATAATACATGATGAACGAAACAACTGTTGACCTGGGCGAACAAAGCGAAGTTGAAGTTTATGGCGCCAGGGTACATAACTTAAAAAATATCGACGTTTCTTTTCCGCGTAATAAGCTGGTGGTGATTACCGGCCTCAGTGGCAGTGGAAAATCGTCGCTGGCCTTTGATACCATTTATGCCGAGGGGCAGCGCCGTTATATGGAAACATTTTCGGCCTACTCGCGCCAGTTCATGGGCGGCATGGAGCGCCCCGATGTGGATAAGGTATCGGGCCTGAGCCCGGTTATTGCCATTGAGCAAAAGACCACCAGCAAAAACCCGCGCTCAACCGTGGGCACCATCACCGAGATATATGACTTTATGCGTTTGCTTTTTGCCCGTACCGGCGACGCGTACTCCTATACTACTGGCGAAAAGATGGAGCGCATGAGCGAAGACCAGATCCTGAAAACCATAACCGAAAAGTTTGACGGCCAGCCGGTAAATATACTGGCTCCGGTAGTAAAGGCACGTAAGGGTCATTACCGTGAGCTTTTTGAATCTATCCGCAAACAGGGCTATTTAAAAGTTTGGATAGATGGCGCTATGGCCGATGTGGAACCAAAAATGCAGGTTGACCGCTATAAGATACATGATATCGATATTGTGGTTGACCGACTGGTGGTTTCTGAAAAGGACAGCAAGCGTTTATATACTTCGGTACAGGCAGCGCTTAAAATTGCCAAAGGAATCATCCGGGTTGGCGATAAGGATAATAACGTAGCTTATTATAGCAAATACCTGATGGACCCTGTTTCGGGCATTTCGTATGATGAGCCGCAGCCAAATACTTTTTCCTTTAACTCGCCTTATGGTGCCTGCGAAAAATGTAATGGCCTGGGCTATATTTTTGAGGTTGATGAAGCCTCAGTTATCCCAAACCCTAAGCTGAGCATCCTGAACGGTGGCCTTGCACCCATCGGTGAATATCGCGAAACCTGGATCTTTCAGGTATTAAAATCGCTGGCCAAAAAATATGAGTTTTCGCTATCGACCCCGATAGAAAAACTGACCCGCGAACAACTGGATATTATCCTGAACGGATCGCCGGATATGTTAACCGTGGCGGTGGAGTATAATAAATGGAACGTGCAAAGCTACCAGATCACGTTTGATGGTATTATCCGCATGCTGGAAGAGCAGCAGGAGCGCCGCGGTGACGAGGGTATGGACGATATGGAAAACTATCGCGTGCTCCGGACTTGCCCGGTATGCGATGGCGCAAGGCTTAAAAAAGAATCGTTACACTTTAAGGTTGATAACAAAAATATATTTGAACTGGCTTGTATGGATATCCGTACCCTACAGGAGTGGTTTACCAATTTGGAAGACAGGCTGACCGAGCGCCAGAACGTTATTGCCAAAGAGATATTAAAAGAGATCCGTGCCCGTATTGTGTTTTTGTTAGACGTAGGCTTAAGTTATCTAACGCTCGACCGTACGGCCAAAACCCTCTCCGGGGGCGAGGCGCAGCGTATCAGGCTGGCTACGCAGATAGGCTCACAACTCATGAACGTGATGTACATTCTGGATGAGCCCAGCATTGGCTTGCACCAGCGCGATAACGAGCGACTGATAAACGCGCTTAAAAACCTGCGCGATCTGGGCAATACCGTTTTGGTGGTTGAGCACGATAAGGATATGATACTGGAAGCCGACCATGTAATTGATATGGGTCCGGCAGCCGGTGTACACGGTGGCCAGGTTGTTGCCGAAGGCACACCTGCCGAACTGATGGCTGAGCATACGCTCACTACCAGTTACATTAACGGTGAGTGCTCCATAGCCATTCCCGAAAAAAGGAGAGAAGGCAATGGCAAAACACTGAGCCTTAAAAAAGCTACCGGCCATAACCTTAAAAAGGTCTCGGTTGATTTTCCGCTGGGCAAGCTCATCGGTATTACCGGGGTATCGGGCAGTGGTAAATCAAGTTTAATTACCGAAACACTATACCCTATCCTTAACCACCATTTTTTCAGGGCCAAAAAGCAACCGCTGCCTTACGAAAAAATTGAGGGCCTGGAGAATGTGGATAAAGTGATCGAGATAGATCAAACCCCTATTGGCCGTACACCACGCTCAAACCCGGCTACATATACCGGTGTATTTTCGGATATTCGTAACCTGTTTGTGGCGCTGCCCGAATCGCGTATCAGGGGATACAAGCCTGGTCGTTTTTCATTTAACGTTAAGGGCGGTCGTTGCGAAACCTGCCAGGGTGCAGGTATGAAGGTAATAGAAATGAACTTTTTACCCGATGTGCAGGTACCTTGCGAAGAATGCGGAGGCCGCCGTTATAACCGCGAAACACTGGAAGTACGCTACCGCGGCAAATCTATCAGTGATGTGCTGGATATGAGTATTGAGGATGCTACACCGTTTTTTGAGCATATTCCATCTATCTATCGCAAGGTAAAAACATTGAATGACGTCGGTTTGGGTTACATTACCTTAGGTCAATCATCCACCACCCTTTCGGGCGGCGAGGCACAGCGTGTTAAACTGGCTACCGAGCTATCTAAAAAAGATACCGGCAATACTTTTTATATACTGGACGAGCCTACAACCGGCCTTCACTTTGAAGATATCAACGTATTGTTAGGTGTACTTTATCAACTGGTTGATAAAGGCAACACCGTATTGGTTATTGAACATAACCTGGATGTAATTAAGGTGGTTGACCACGTCATTGACCTTGGCCCGGAAGGTGGCTCTGGTGGTGGCAATATCCTGTTTTCCGGCACTCCGGAAGGCTTGTGCAAAGTAAAAAACAGCTTCACCGGCCAGTTCCTGAAAAAGGAAATGGGGATAAAGTAAGGTGTTTTTTGTAACTCCATGTCATTGCTGTAAGCGTAGCGTGGCAATCGCGAACTATACACCATTGCGAGCGATAGTGTGATAATGCAAACTTTACAAAGAAAATCTAAAAAGTTCGCGATTGCTTCGTACCTTACAGCAATGACAAAAGGAAGAATATTGATTTGTCATTGCTGTAAGGGTTTAGTAATTCGGTAATAGAATTAGGTAATTATTTTTT
>NZ_JBCECK010000043.1:27482-38525 GCF_039207105.1 Mucilaginibacter sp. | reverse complement strand
GTCCAATAAATACCTGACCGCAGCTTTCAGATCAACTTTTGATACAAAAGGGAAATCATTTTTATCAGTCATGGCATCGAACATTGTGGTCAACCAACTTAGGACATCCTCAATATCGAACGGAGATATACCGGTATTCTTTTCTTTAAGAAGTGGATATAAATCAAAATTGGCCTTTCTTCCGTCCATCAACGCAGTAATTTTACCCCTGAATTTGGGAAAATTGAATTGTTGGGTACCAATGATCTGTAACCTGTCATTTTCCAGTAGTTGTGTACGCGGGTCAAAACTTTCGATCATCTTAGAATATTCGTTGAAATTCGCTCGATACCCATCGAAGATTTTCGTTTTATCAGTTATAAGCGCAGTTTCATTTTTAGATATTTCCAGTGCGATCTGATTAATACCAGCGAGCTTTTGAGTGTCCTCATTAACAAGTTTTTCTAAAGCTTCGATTTCGGATTTGATTAGCTGATCCTGTACATATGGCTGTAACTTGGCTTTGATCTCAGCCTGCCGTGTTGATAATGGTGCAGCAAGCCGGCTAAAGATATTCTCATTGATAAATTGCTCATTTTCGTTCAAAGCGAAGCTTGAATTGATCGCTTCTACGGTCTTTAATGCGGTGTCCACAATTGCATATTCGTTTCTATAGAAAGTAGAGACAGCCGCATTTTCGATGGAGTTCAAAACATTGTCCCTTCGTTGGATCAGGTCTGTCAATATGTTTTGAATATCTGCATTGAACGATCTGATCTTTGAGTAGTCGTTCCTCAGTTTTTTTAATTCGCCTTCGATCTCAGAACTTTCGATACTTAACTTATTGTATTCGGAGATCTGCTCTTCCGTCAACCCTGCACTCTCCTTAAGTTTTGCGATCTTTTCCTGATTGGTTTTAATTGTCGATCTGAGTACATCGGGATCTCCTTTTTGGCTAAGATCTTGTCTTTGTTCTGCTATCTTATCTTTTAATTCAAAGTACGCGTTGATTGCTAATTCTCTTTTTAGATCGTTAGATTTTAATTGAGATAAAAATGACTGATATTTTTCATTGTAAGTTTCATCTTCCAATAGAAGTCCACGGACAAGCTTTACCAGTTCATTCCCTTTTTTGTTTTCTGGTTCAGCTAATTTGGAGAGGTAATTTTGCGGAATGTATTTGATTTCCGGAAGGATGCTAGGAACGCCATCTTCTCTCGTTATACTTTGGGAATGTCCGGAGCCGATAGTGACTTCAAAATCGAAACCGGATGGAAAGGTATAACGATAACCACCTTCCTTATCGCCGCCCTTTAGAATAGTTCTATCAGGCAGCAATGTTTTTGCAATGTTATATAGTAGTATAGATTTGCCAGAAGATTTGCCGCCGATGATAACATTAAGGTTGCGATTGAAATATACAGGTTCGGGTGTAAAAAGGTTGTCATTTCCGATGTATCTAACATGGTCGATAATCAACTTTTCATCTTTAATATCGGGTTCAGTATCCTGAATTTTAACCCGTTGTTCCGGTTCAAACATAATCTGTTTAAATCCATTGAAATCGAGCGATCCCTTTATCCAGGTAAATCGTTTGAAAAGGTCTTCCTCTTTGTGAGCGTCACAGCCGACAAGGCAGGCCTTAAATGACCCCCTTTCTTTTAAAACCAATTTTCGCTCGTTCGATTTATCTTCGTCCAATGCGTCTGGATCACCATCAAGTCTTTGGCCAAGGAAATAAATGATATCTTTTTTATTGGCAGAAAATATGGCGTTTGATATTTCATAGATCGTTTTTCTGACACCATCAAGTCCGCCTGGCTCTCCCTCAAAAAGATCATAATGTTTCTGTACAGCGGAATTCCCATCTTTATTCGAATTACTTACTACTACAATGGTATTGTTTCGGAATGATGAATTGCTATCGAGAATATCTTTTAACGCTCGGATATCTACGACAAAACGATCAACTCCTTCTTTGTAACACAATTCATCAGAAGGGGTGTCGGAAATGAACGTTTTACCGTAAGATATTATTCCAGCTCTGTTCATTTTTTTTCCGGCCTGATTCTCTATCGTATTGAAAAAATCATTTTCAAGGTCGTTGACATATTCAGGATTAAATAAGCAATGAATATTTATCAATTTCCCTATATCAGTCGCGGGCATCATACGTAGTTCGACATTGGGAAATATAAAGATCTTGCGGATCTGAGAAATTTCATCAACTGTAAATAATGGCTTTCCTGCACTATCGGCCTTGTGTTCAAGTTCTGCGATAAACTGTGTAGCGGCTTTGTAGTTATCAATTGAAAAATAATCGGTGATCGCTATCGCAGCAAGCTGCTGTTCCAGCGCTTTTCTAAAGAAATGCGAAAAAAAATCGTCTATGGATACCGACGTGAAAAGGTCATTCTTATTTGTACCTTTTGTGTGGACATGGACATTCCACTTTCTCCATTCTGAACCTCTCATAGTAATTGTGATGGCTTAGTTTAAGGTTATTACTGAATTAGTTAAGCTAATATACAGTTGTTCAAGTAATCATAGTATGGTAATCCACAAATCTATTTGAATTTGAAACTAAAAGCTCCGAAGACTCGCTTCCGGGGCTGTACTAATGATTCTCGTACACATATTATTGGGGTGTCCGTCGAGCAAAAATGTAACTTTTAGCCTCATATGGTGGCTCCGCACGAAGCTGATCAAGAAGTGTGACAAAACCCGAGGGCTCAACAATTTGGATGGCATAACGCTGCCCCAGAGCTTGGTTATTAGGCTTGAAGATATTTGTCAACCTCGCCTTTATTTTAGGCAAGTTGTCAAAATGTAAAATATTCACTCCGCAAATTTGAGTATCAAATCAGATAGTTATGAAAAACAGCGAAGTAAGACTTGACCTGAAGGGACGGAAATTCAACGGCCATATCACCAAAATAAAGCGCGTGCGCACTGAGCCGCGTCAGCGGATTCGTCAGTTATTGCGCTCCTTCGAACCGCTGGAGCTGTCGGGCACTTGGCCAGACAGCTGTTAAAATTGCGTCCTTTCTTCAAAGAAAAAAGGAGCAAGCGGAAGTTGGGCATAGCCCTACTTTGCTTGCCCTGCACTTCGCTACGGGGTTTTTAAGCATTCTCCGAGAATGCTTGACCGTGCTCAGGATAAATTATAGACCGTTTTTAGCATTCCCACAGGAACTACAAGCCACAAAATTCGTTAGGATGACAGAACAAAGCAATTACAACCGAACGGTAAAATATACCACAGCAACGGACGAAAAACTACAGAAAATGGCCGATCAGACTGGTCGTACCAAGCGAGATTTTTTTATTCAGATGGTAGAGTATTTTTATAAGACCAAGAAGGACCCAAAAGATATCAACGATGAGTTACTAAAGAAAACCTTAATTAAAAACCACGACACGTATATCCGGTTTATCCGCACACAGGAAGATAGGCTGCTCATCCCTTTAAAAGAGGAAATTGACCGGATGATAAACAACCAACGCGAGATCGTCAAATACTTCAACGAGCAGGTGATCGGTGCCAACAAATCCATTTTATCGGGCCAGGAAATGCAGGCCGCAAAGTTGAAGGAAACCGATAAACTCCTTCAAGCAGTTTTCGGACGGATAGACAGCAAGGAGAAGCTAAAAGCAAAATTCCTGCTCATCCTTAACGGGTATATCAAACTGCGGGAAGAGGTCAGCAGCTTAAAGAACCGTGAAAAAGACGAATTGGCCCAAGGTTTCAGAAAACAAGTTGCAGACTTGTAAGCATTTCTATGTACATCAATATCACCGACAGCGAATCCGGCAACAATAAGGGAAGCAGTAAACAACTTGTGCATTATCTCGGTAAGGAAAACCGCCTGTTTGATAACCGAAAGCCTGAACAATGGTTTAACGGAACAAGCAAGATTAATCCATCTCATGAGGTAGGCAGCAAGCTGGATAACAACGTTGCCAAGTTAGGCCATGACGATGCCAAATTTTTCCTTATTAATATCAGCCCGAGCCAAAAAGAGATCGCCTGGCTGAAATCACAGTACGGTGAGGATGGCGCTAAAGAGATGCTTAAAAGCTTTGCCGTTGGAATTATGGATAAGTATGCCAAGAACTTCGACCGCCCCGGTATCGAAAGCAATAAAGACCTGCTTTGGTTCGGCAAACTGGAAAATCACCGCTATTACAGCCATAAAGACCCCGAAGTTAAACAAGGGCTGCAAAAACGAGGCGATGTAAAGCCGGGCGAACAGATGCACATACAAGTTATCGTTAGTCGCAAAGACATTACCAACAAGATCAAACTTAGCCCCATGAATAAATCAAGGGGCAAAAATGCGGAACATTCCAAAAAAGTCGGTCAGTTTGACCGCTCAGCCTTCAAAGCATCGGGTGAACAGCTTTTTGATAGCCAATTTAAATTCGAGCGCGACCTAAAAGATACTTTCCGTTACGTCAATGCACAGAAAAACGGCAGCTTGGAGCGACGGATGGCTGTCCGCAGGGAACATCGGCAATCAACTAAGCAGTCACCACCACGACTTGCGGAACAAAAAATTAAGATAGCTATTAACTTACTGGATAAAGAGCATCGTAACGATGCGACCTACCTGCTGCAAGGTTCGCCGGATAGCCTGCTCAAATCATTGCTTGATACCAGGGACAAAGACGACGGCGCACCGCTCAACACCCGAAAGAAAGGCAAAAGATGTAAAGGATTGAACCTATAAACCATCAATGAAATTGTTATGCAAACAGGAGAAGATATACAGGGATTAAGAAAGATCATTGATTTTACCCGGCTGTTAAGCCTATTTGTTTTAAGTATTCACTTTTATATATGCTGCTATCCCGCATTTGAGGGATGGCACTGGACTGCCGCGATCACCAATAGGCTATTGGTGAATATAAGCAAGACGGGCTTATTTAATGACATGCTAAAACCCAAACTGGCTGCATTGTTATTGTTGGCTGTTTCTCTGCTAGGCGCAAAAGGCAAAAAGGATGAAAAGATCGGGAAAGACATTATTGCCGTTTACATCGGCGCCGGGCTGCTGCTTTATTTGAGCAGCATACTTTGCTTTTACCTGAACGCCGCACCTACTATTATCGCCATCAGTTACATGGGCATCACCGGCCTGGGCTATCTACTTGTTTTGACTGGCGGCGGGCGCTTATCCCGGCTGCTCAAACTGAACCTGCAAAAAGACATCTTCAATAACGAAAACGAAACGTTTCCCCAGGAAGAACGCCTGCTCGAAAACGAATACTCGGTTAACTTGCCGGCCAAATACAACCTGAAAGGTAAAATCCGCAATAGCTGGATCAACTTCATTAACCCGTTCAGGGGATTACTGGTGTTAGGAACACCTGGTGCAGGCAAAACGTATTTCGTAATCCGGCACATCATCGACCAGCATATCAAAAAAGGCTTTTCGATGTTTATCTACGATTTCAAATTTGACGACCTGACGAAACTGGCCTATAATAAACTGAAACTATACTGGCGCAACTATAAAGTCAAACCCAAATTCTACATAATCAATTTCGATGACCTGTCCAAAACACACCGCTGCAACCCACTCGATCCGCAAAGCATGGATGATATTACAGACGCAACCGAAGCATCGCGAACAATACTATTAGGATTAAATCGAGAGTGGATACGGAAACAAGGCGATTTCTTCGTCGAGAGCCCAATCAACTTTTTAACGGCCATTATCTGGTATTTGCGCAAGTATGAGGATGGCAAGTATTGCACGTTGCCCCATGTCATCGAACTGATGCAGGCAGATTATGAAGAATTGTTCCCCATCTTAATGGAGCAGGAAGAGATCAAGGTACTGATCAACCCATTTGTTTCAGCTTACCAAAACAAAGCCAAAGAACAGTTAGAGGGACAGATAGCCAGCGCGAAGATCAGCCTGGCACGCTTGTCATCGCCGCAGCTTTACTACGTATTGTCAGGTAATGACTTCACTTTGGACATCAATAATCCCGAAGACCCTAAGATCGTTTGCATGGGCAACAATCCGCAAAAGGTACAGGTATATGGTGCGGTACTTTCGCTGTACATTTCCCGAATGATCAAATTGGTTAATCAGAAAGGCAAATTAAAGAGCAGCCACATCTATGATGAGTTTCCAACGATCTATGTCGGCGGCGGTTCGGGCATCGATGGACTTTTGGCAACCGCCAGAAGTAATAAGGTGGCTACTACTTTGGGCATTCAGGACTATAGTCAATTAAAGAAAGATTACGGTAGAGAACAGGCAGAAGTTATTATGAATATTGTCGGCAATATTATTAGCGGCCAGGTTACTGGCGATACTGCCAAACAGCTTTCCGAGCGTATGGGCAAGATTATGCAGCAGCGCGATAGTGTGAGCATCAATGGCAGCGACACTTCAATTAGTAAATCTACGCAGCTTGACCACGCTGTACCCTCCTCAAAAATTTCAAGTCTATCATCCGGTGTATTCGTCGGTATGGTCGCTGACGACCCGAGTGAGAATATTGCTCTAAAGGCTTTTCATTCAGAGATTCAGAATAATCACGCTGCAATCCAAGCCGAGGAAGATAATTATCAGCAAGTACCAACTATTAACCCGGTCTCACCGGATGATATCCGGGAAAATTACTTAATGGTTAAAGCAGACGTTCACAATTTAATTAAAACAGAACTGAAAAATTTAAAGCTGAGAAAGTCTGTGGAAAAAATGTTACCTGAAAACAGAAACACGGATAACGAAACTTCCACAAATTCCACAACCGAATCGCAGGGGCCTTTTATTATCTTGTAAGATACGAAACCGAGATTCAACACCTACACTTCGTGAACGTTGCATTGAAAAAATAGCTTATCGATAACGTTAGTCAAGCCACTCCCCTGCCACATTACCAGACTCGACAGCTAAATCGTGTCATAATTTAATAATTAGGTAGCTACTTAATAGGTAAAATATGACAAATCATTATGGGCAATTTAATTAGAGGCAAATTGTGGCCTCAAGTAATTGGATTATAGACTTATTACTTAGGAAACAATTCACTATGAATGCCACCTAGTATAACGGTATGTTTTATAGAACACAACTGGAAATATTATTATTAGATATGAGAAATATTGAGTAAAAAAACGTTCATTAATTTATAATAATTATGCTTTATTCATTATTATTATAATACTAAATTTGATGTAATTATCTATAAATCAGATTGAAATAACAGTATTCGTTGGTTTTTAGTTATAATTACTAATACCTGTAATCAATTTAACTTCCATTATACTAAATACTTTTTAATAAATCTAACTCACTACTCTTAAATACCAAGTGAAGAATATTAAAAAAACAACTGACATCGAATACTTACAAAGGTTGTGATTAGTCAGGTAGTTCGATGATTTGCCTGATTAGAAAGTGAAAATTGATTTATATAGCTTGGAGTAACTCTCCAAATAATCTATAATGGTCGAGATTATTCATTCAAAAAATCAAATGACAATTAACCATATTTATTCACCATTTAACTTTTAGATCATGTATAACGTAAGTGCATTCGCAGTTAAAAACGGCGAAACAATCGATGTGACTATTTCTGGTAACTTATCTGATTCGTGTCGAAGAGCCATAATCAGGGATATCTATCCGGGCGGAGATATTATTTATGTTCGAGACCCTGGCGAAGCTCAAGTCTTTATTAAGGAATGGTCTGTAAACGATACAGCAGTTTGTGCTATGGTTCTTATCCCTTGGAGCGCAACGATTTCAATTCCCACAACGAAAGACATTGTCTCCGTTTTTATAAATGGTCACAAAGCGACAACTGTTAATGTACTCTCTGATCATGATCAATATAATGTTTGGGAGTTAACAGGTGGCATTATCCCTCCCAATGGCTCATATTCTATACTTCCTGCTTCCGTTAACTTAGGGCATCCCTGGGACAAACAATATGGGCCCGATAATTATAAGAGTTGTTCAGAGTGGATTCTCAAACAACCTCGTCGCCAACCTTTAGAAGTCGATCTTGGGATTGATGGTGGCGGAAGCGAGGCCCCACGTGGTGTTAGCGTTGACGCTGGCGGGGGCGGTGAATTTCCACGGGGATTGAAAAACGAAGGAGGAGGTGAAGTACCTCGTGGGCTGTTCACGAGCCCACGTTTTATTTATTAGCAATAAATATTGTAGGTGAAGCATAAAATCAGCATCATCTACAATTTTTTCGATTTATTGAATCATGATAACAAACAAGGTAAAAGGCGGGTTGTCGGGGACAATTCAGTGAGTTCCACAAACTTAGAGAAAGTTTTAGCAAAGCTAAATTGATTGGAATCAAAGTACCCCCTTATTTGTTAGCTTTAGAAACGAGATTAAACCGGCTGTCTTATGGTATGTGTATGATTCAACTACCCGATATGGAAATAATCTTTAATATCCTAAAGTCCTTTAACTGGTATTGCGCTGTATAATCTAATATTACAAGTAAAAGGAGAAAACTTTTGAAATGCAAAGCTATTGGTTTCAAGAAAAACGACATAGCGAATTAACGTTTATCTGAGGAAAGACCTACAGCAAGATTTAGCCTATGTCGTTTTTTTGAAATATGAAAATAGCAGAAAGATCCGACTGAAATGAGGAAGAGCTTTTCGAGCCAAGAAATTTTTGCTGAATAGTCACGTAGATTTACAGCATATCGAGTCCGAAATACATTGAAATGACTTTAATCCCCGCTTCAATCCATGTTGCTAAATACCGAAAATTCATGCTTAAAAACAAAAAGTTTACCTATTTTATTGGAATTGATATTTCGCGGAATGAACTTGATTTTGCTGTGATGCAAGGGAACAGTTTTCTTTTTCACAAAGAGATCAATAACCTAGCAGATGAAATTCAAACAGTGATAGCTGAATTAAAGCAATTACCGAAATTTAGCGTAAGTAAAGCCATATTTGGCATGGAGCAAACTGGTTACTATTCCAGCTATTTAATTAAATGCTTGAAAAGAATTAAGGCCAATATCGTTATCGAAAATCCATTGCATATCAAAATGTCATTGGGTAACATACGCGGCAAGTACGATAAAATAGATGCTATACGGATCGCCCAGTATATATACAAAAATCGGGATTGTGTTAAATTCTATGTTCCAAGAAGAACAATTATTGAAAAGTTAGCTCATTTAACTTCACTTCGAAATCGAATGGTTAACGTCTGTAAAGCTTTAGAGACACCTATTCAGGAGCAAACCTTGTTTGTTCATAAAGGTATTGATAAACAGACATCGGCTTTATGTAAAGAGAGTATTGCTGCAATTAAAGAAGACATCTTAAAAATAAATACAAGTATAATGGAGATCATCAATAATGATGATTCAATAAAACGCCTTTTTGAAATAATTACTTCTGTTCCAAGTGTCGGCCCGGTAACCGCTATCCAAATTATTATTTCTACCAATGAATTTAAGGATATTTCAGATCCTAAAAAATTTGCTTGCTATGCCGGTGTAGCTCCTTTCAAAAGAGAATCCGGAATATCCATTACAAAACCGAAAATATCAGCAGTGGCCAATAAGAAGGTTAAGGCATTACTACATGTATGTGCACTTGGAGCTACCAGATTTCTGCCTGAAATAAAAGAATATTATAAAAGAAAAACGGAAATAGACGGTAAACCTAAGATGGCAGTATTAAATGCCGTAAGAAATAAGCTGATCCGAAGAATTTTCACTTGCGTAAATCAAGATAGATGTTTTTTAAAAGATTATATAAGTCCTGCAAATGAAACATCGACTAATTGCTAGACCTCTATAAATTATGAGCAGCAAGTCGAATTATAATCCTTCTGGGATGAAGACCCATGCATGGAAAAATTACTTGCTGCTTAATTAAATAGACCTGGTTTGTTATTACTCCAGAAGCATGTTAATTCTTAAATACGTTGTCCGTAAGTGTTATCTGTGGCGTCCAATATAACAGGTGGTAAACTGTGGCCAAACAAACGCGAAACCCAGCTATGATGGCCGTGAGTCATCGCAAGTAACCCCACCCCCGTTTGATAACAATGCGCTTTTAAACGAGGTGCAACCATATTGCCAAACAAAGTTTCATAGGGAACACCTTCTTGTTCTAAAAAGGTACGGAAACTGAGTTCATGGTCAAAGTCTTCATATAACTCCCCGGGTTTCACAACGTGCACCGCTTCCAAATTTAATCCAAGTGATCGCGTCAATGCTATTAAGCTATGAACAGCTGTTTTATCTCCTTTTGCAAAATCGGTCGCAAAAACTACTTTTTTGAGCTCGTCTGTATGGGTTCCTTCCGGAATGATCAACACAGGTTTAAGGGAATTTTCAACTACCTCTTTTATTTTACTTCCAAAAAGAACCGAGTCCAATTTCTTGCCGGATCTGCCCCCTACGATAACCAGGTAAATCTCTGGTCTTTCAGTGAGCCGTTTGATATCATCCTTAAAACTATCCTCACCGGAAATAAAGCTGATGGTTGGCAGGTAATCCGCTTTCTGGATCGCTATACGCTTAAGCGATTCAACCTCACCAAGTAATTTGACCTTATTGTCATCCATTACTTGGTTAGCGCCGACTACAAACGTCGCCTGGCACCCCGCCGGTATCGCTGTCACCTCCTCCGTTGAATGATATAGCAGCATATCCATTTTTAATTTAACACAAATCCGGACGGCTGCAGCTTCCGCGTGTCGGGCATTTGCGGTAAAATCCGTAAGCACAAGTAACTTTTTCATAATATTTAATTTTGTGCGTTATAGTTCACATGAAAATTATCGATACATATTTGTCGTTTCCTCAGCCTTCCTGCTCAAACCGGCCACTCTTCTTTGTTATTTTAATTTTATAAATAATCAAGTCTTTGCTGGTACCGATATCATATTGATTATCTGTAATTCCATGCGAGGGATGTGCGTTAGCTGAATTAGCCAGATGCGGGGACATCGCGTCAATTATTTTTTGCATAACCATTTCGCTTTCTGCAACGGCAGTTATTTCTTCAAATATGCCCCAGCAAATCACGCTTTGCCAATT
>NZ_JBCECK010000043.1:0-27472 GCF_039207105.1 Mucilaginibacter sp. | reverse complement strand
TACTTTCGGATTTTTTCGCATGATGGCTATTTTCAATCCCTCTGCGGAATGGGCATAGACAAAGGGAGGCTCATAAACATAATTTACGGGAATGATATAAGTCAGCCCATCCCCGTGGCAACCAATTCTACCAATAAGCTGGGTATGGAGCAGCTCGTCTATTTTTTCGTTGTTTAATTCTCCAAGCATGACGATTCATTTATGGTTAATCATTAGCGTTAAAATATAGTATGACAATTTGCCGGATAAACCAGGAGTGGAATATCAGCGCGCCTGGCCATCTTTTGTGTATGGCTTCCCTGGAAAAGGTCGTGAAAGATGCTGTGGTCTCGGTGTACCATAGCCAGCATGTCAATTTGACCATGATCACACAACCAGGTAAGTCCGCTATTGACGCCTTCACTCGTGATATGCCGATAATAAACCTTGGGATAATTCGCTTTATTGGATACCTCACATAGAAATTTTTCTATCTTTTTTTTGGAAGCTTCTTTCTGATTTGCTGCGTCTGTTATGTGTACTACCAATATTTCCGCATTAAAATATTTTGCAAAGGATGTAATGGAATGAAGAATCTCTATGTCCGAATCACTGAGATCTGTGGCAAATGCAATTTTTGTAAGACCCGTGAAAGAGCAACTCGATGGGATCAGCAACAAGGGAAAAGTGGCGCATTCCACCATGCGTTTGCTATTGCTACCCAGGAAAATTCGACTTATCGTCCCAGCACCTGACATGCCCATAATGGTCATGCTTCCCTTGTAATCACTAAAGATATTTCTGATCACATCACTTACTTCGCCAATACTGCTATTGATGAATATATCAGGATGAAAATGCCCGGAAGGATTAGTTTCCCGCTCGGTTTCCTTTAATTTATTTGCCAATGCATGCAGCTCCCGTTCTGCGGATTTTTGCAGGGAGTCATAATCTTCAAGCGGCCAAACAATAGCGCCGGCCATTGGTGATTCAGCCGGTATTAAAATGGCATTGCATAACATAACGTTAGCTCTAATCGCCTGTGCTACATGCATAGCATATCTTGCTGCATTCCTTGCGGCAATTGAAAAATCTGTTGGAACCAGGATCGTTTTCATAACGGTTAGTTTTAATTCATATACAAAGTTTGCTGTTGTTTTCCGAGGATTTAATGACCCCGGTTACATACTTTAATGACTCTCGGCATTATATCGATATGGTGTTTATGCGAGAGAATTTTAGCGTTTAATGTCATTAAGGGATGTGAGGATTGTCATTTCTTAAAGGTCAAAGGCTATGGACATTTGTATTAACTTTAATAAAATAGTTATGAAAACAGATTCAGAAATTCAAAAGCAAGTTATGGAAGAGCTAAAATGGGAGCCTATTCTTAACGCGACCGAAATTGGCGTGGCTGTAAAGCATGGAGTAGTTACTTTAAGCGGTCAGGTCTCCACTTATTCAAAAAAAGCGGTCGCCCAGCGGGCAGCCTGGCGAGTTAAAGGTGTAAAAGCCGTGGCGATTGACCTGGAGGTCGTCCTGTCCAATGACAACAGGCTGCCAGATACGCTTATCGCTGAAAACGTTCTTAGCGCATTGAAATGGCATACCTCCATTCCCGATGAAAAACTTAAGGTAAAAGTAGAAGACGGGCAGGTCTCTTTAGAAGGTGAGGTAGAATGGGGTTATCAAAAAGACGCCGCGATGAACGCGGTTCGCTGGCTAAAAGGCGTTAAAGGAATTATAAGCCTGATTACTGTCAAGCCTCGCGTTGACATTAAAGTAATTAAAGATAATATTACCAAGGCCCTGGAGCGCAGGGCGGACATTGAATCCAACGGCATTAAAATAGAAGCGCTTGGAAACAAGATAATATTAAAAGGTAAGGTACATTCCTGGAGTGAAAGGGTTGAGGTGGGCCATGCGGCCTGGTCTGCTCCTGGCGTTAGCGATGTTGATGATCAAATTGTAATTGACTATTATTAATATCTGATGTTTATGCTTCAAAGCATGAAAGGGCTATTTGCGGTCCGTCTTAGGCAGGCCCAAAATCTCCAGGAAGGTAAGAATTTTTCCTAATCCTGATAGATCGGGTCTGCCTGAAATTTTACAACAATATATAGCCAGAGCATCCATTCCGGATCTGGCTTTATCCGTTCCTATCAGAATAGCATGGAAAAATACTGCTTTAAAGTTTAAACCCGTAGCTAATTGGTCCCCGGTGAACTTTGAGCAAATAAATTTTTTGGCTGAACCTGTACGATTAATTCATATGTGGTTCCAATTATGGGGTCTGATACCCAAAGAAGGGATGGACTCCTATTTGGGGGGTAAGGGGAGAATGTTGGTTAGACTTTTAAAGCATTTTAAAATGAGCGATGTAACAGGGCCGAAAATGGATCAACCAGAGCTCGTGACTCTACTGGCAGAAACCATGTTGATTCCGGCGTATAGGGTACAACAATATATGCAATGGAAAATTATTGATCGGCAAACTATAGAGGGAACCATAACACACCGCGGAATTTCAGCAAGCGGTATTTTTCTTTTTCAATGATGATGTCGATATGCTTTCCTTCGAGACGCTTGACAGATATTATACAGACAAAGACGAATAATTTCTACCGATTGAGTGGGGCGCCACAATCACCGGTTACAAGAAAAATGGCGGCATTAAATCACCTTCAGATTTTTCGGCAACGTGGAAATTACCTGAAGGTGATTATCAATATTTTAAAAGGTCAAATCAAGTCCATAGCGGCGGGCCTTTAATCCGGCAAAAAACTTTGCCTGGCATGCACCAGAGCCCCGGCAATCTGTTGATTGTAAGCAGAAACCTGATACGGACTAACCTGCAACAGGTAAAATTGATGGTTCTTACCGTCTTTTGCCCATTCAAAGCACATTGGTTTTTGGTAAAGCTGTTCGAGCGTCAGCGCCCATTCTGATAAATGCCTGATCTCTATGTCGCCAAGTACATAGGTTTCCTGAAGTTCAAGTGGCGTATCCTTGACCAAAGTTTGATGGATCTCGTCGTCTTCATCAGCGAAAATTAATGTTTGGCATTTGCTACCCAGATCTCTTTCCACCAAAATACCCTGCCGCATTCTTAGTGACGGCTTGAAGACCAGGTATTCATCTGGTTTTATCTTATACCGGTTAATCATGTCTCCTAAGCCCCAGATCGCTTTTAAGAATATAATATCTTCGTTGCCGTGTCCGGGAAAGTGTGTGAAACCAACCCCCGAACATCCAATGTCTGCTCTGACCATTTCCTGGATGCCTACAGACATCGCCGCCTCATCTGGCTGGTATCCGTTTTCGAAGGCATATCGGATTGCACGCTCAGTGAACAAGGAAGCAAAACATTCTTTAACACTGTAAAGTAAACTGCTATGGCCTTTCCGGTTGAAGTAGCTGTCATTCAGGCCGCTTACGGCTGCATTTGCTACCTGGGGGACAACGATGCTGCTTCGAATGGCCACCTTCGGAGCGGTGAAATCAAACAAATAATCATAAGCATCGACAATCGCCATTACCAGGTCATTCGGCATATGTCCCTCAACAATCAGTTTTCTTGCCTGCCTAGCTTTTTCTGAAAGGTTATCGTAGGTCACCTTATCAATCGACTCTATCAACTGCTTCAGCGGTGTAGCCAAAAAATTGACTTTAACAAAATACTGATAGGCTTCAGCTGTAATAATAAACCCATTCGGTATCAAAATCTCTGTTGACTTTAATAGCGTTATTAGTTTTCCAATTTCGGCATTTTTATAACCAACCTGCCCGATGTCAACCAGGGAAGTTTCGCAAAATTTTTTGATGTAGGTTTTCATGACTATGTTAATTGAGAAATTTAATAACTTATTTTTCGTTCATGACCAGAGCTGGCTTTGTATTATATAACGCCTTTTCCAAGTTCTGATCTAAATGGTACACATCTTCGTAGGTGATAAGTCCCCAGTCCCCTGCGGCGCAAGTGATGTAGATAATATGGATGGGAACCGATTTTTTCAGGATATAAGTTTTTCGCTGGTACTTAATGAATGCCTTTTTAAATCCTGTAATGTTTTTTGCGTTTCCGTCATGGGCTAATAGTTGTTCGCCTAATTTCCCTGCATCTGACAGCCACACGCAACCGTTACTTAAGGCGCGGTTGTTTTTCTCAAAAAAATCTTTTTTGGGTATATCATGAAGATAGATATGATATGGGTTTGCGAGGTTAAAAACCAATCTGCCATGCGTCATATCCAGGCCCGATGAATGTCTGGCATAATATTTTTCGGGATTTCTTGCGATAATCTCCATATTGGTAGCATTAGGCTTGATAAATTGCCCGTTACGGTCATAGATGGCATAGTGGCTATTTTTCAGATAGTTGATGTCTTTCAGGGTGCTGGGTAAAATTTCTTTTTGAAAAACAGATTCTACCACTCTTGCATCCGGAGCTGTTACAAAATAATCTACCTTACCCGATAATGTTGGTGTAGGTGTTTGGGGTTTACCTACGGCTACCTTATACCGGTATGTGGTATCCGGAAGCTTGTAAATCATGGTATATTCCGGAATGTTAATTAAGATATAGCTGTCTTCATCAATTGCCGCCCAGCGCAGTCGCTCCATATTGATGGCAATCTTTCTCACTTCGGCAACTGGCACTTCATAGCAATCCCCATCGTATTGTCCCTTGAGCAGGTGCATTCTTCGTTGCAGAGCTGCGTAAAGCTCATTTTGTGGCTGTGCATTTGCTATTGCTCCCAAAATATCTTTTTGTTTCATGGCCGATGCGAGGTACACATCGGCGTTAAATTTTCCAGACTGCCCGCTATCAATCCTGGTTGCTGAAAATTCAGGATTAAGCTTTCCGTAATGAAGATGGTTCATCAATGTAAGCACCGCATCAGTGAGTAAAATCTCATAGCGCGCCTGCTCCGCTATTTTAACTTTTTCCGGCGTATCTAAAATACTGTGTAGCCTAGGGTAAGTCAATTCTTTTGGGTGGTAGTCATCATGTGAAAGTCCAAATTGCAATACACAGTCAATCATTAACATTGCCTGCCACGCCGGACCCATCCCCCCCTGTTGTTTAATCCAGGATGGTTGGAAATCAGATCTACTGTAAAACCGTAAGACCGATTTTGGGTAATATAATCCAGGCGCACTTTGAAGCTGTTTTTTGATCTCGACAGCAAGAGGATTGGCTGCAAGAGCGGGTTTGCACACGCAGGCTACCGGAATAATCAACGCACAGATCAGGATACTTGATAGTAATTTTAATTTGCTCTGCCTTTTCATAACCAATTGATTTATAGCACAAAAATGAAACAGTTACGGCGTGCAAATAATGATAAAGATCATTTTTCAAGCTGATCCTAAACATGTTCATTATACTGAAAAGCGGCAAATTTGCTTGACAATAATTCATTAATTCAGACAGGTATGAAAGCATTAGTTTATCACGGGCCAGGTAATAAGTCCTGGGAAGAAAAACCTAAACCCACATTATTATTTCCTACAGATGCTATAGTAAGAATCTTAAAAACAACGATCTGCGGAACCGATCTGCATATTATGAAGGGGGATGTTCCAGAGGTGACTGATGGCAGAATAATCGGGCATGAAGGCGTGGGTATTATTGAAGAAACAGGGAGCGCTGTCAGCAATTTTAAACCAGGCGATAATGTCATTATTTCCTGTATCACCTCCTGCGGCAAATGTCCTAATTGTAAAAAGGGAATGTATTCCCATTGTGCCGACGGGGGCTGGATATTGGGTCACCTGATTGACGGTACGCAAGCAGAATATGTACGAATACCCCATGCGGATAACAGTCTTTACCACATACCCGAGGGAGTGGATGAGGAAGCTCTGGTGATGCTGAGCGATATACTGCCAACCGGTTTTGAATGCGGTGTACTCAATGGCGATGTAAAACCTGGAGATGTGGTTGCTATCGTAGGAGCCGGGCCAATTGGTATAGCTACCTTGTTGACGGCCCAATTTTATACGCCTGCGAAAATCATTATGATCGACCAAGACGATAACCGTTTACAGGTTACTAAAAAATTTGGAGCTTCACATATCATCAATAGTGAAGTAGAAAACGTGGTTGAAAAAATAATGGATATTACGGGCCATGCCGGCGTTGATGTTGCTATTGAAGCGGTGGGCATACCTGAAACGTTTGAGCTTTGCGAGGCGATCATAGCTCCCGGGGGCCATATTGCCAATATTGGTGTTCATGGGAAAAGCGTCAATCTGCATTTGGAAAACCTATGGTCAAAAAACATTACGATCACCACGCGCCTGGTCGACACAGTGACCTCACCCATGCTGCTCAAAACCGTTGAATCCAAAAAACTGGTACCTGCGAGTTTAATCACACACCATTTTAAATTGGATGAGATCTTGGAAGCGTACGACACATTTGGTAATGCAGCCAAAGAAAAGGCGTTAAAGGTGATCCTAAGTTCCTGATAGGTGTTTATGGCATGTTCTCACGTTTTTGCCAAATCAAAAAATGACATTAATCACTTTTTGATTTGTGGCCTGTTACTTTTTTTATGGGGCTATTGTTGATATTTGTGGTAACGATAACAACCAAATACCATTATGGAAAACGCAGCTTTGTTAAATGCCATAATTGAAAACGCCATAGACGGAATTATTACTATAGATGATTGCGGAAAAGTTGAGAGGATCAACCCTGCGGCTTGTAAACTATTTCAATATTCACCTGAAGAGGTCATTGGGCAAAATGTTTCCATGCTGATGCCTCCGCCCGACCGAGTGCAACACGATGAATACATTCACCGTTACCAGCGTACTGGTGACCCCCATATCATTGGAATCGGAAGAGAAGTGTTAGGCTTGAAAAAAGATGGTGCGCGATTTCCGTTCAGACTCGGTGTGAGTGAGGTTCAATTTTCAGGACGGAAGATTTATACCGGTTTTATCCATGACCTCACCCGGGAAAAAGATGCAGAAGAAACGCTGAGAGAATACGCTATGCATTTGGAGGATCTGGTCGAAGAGCGAACATTATCCCTAAAGCATTCTGTTGAAGAGATTCAAAAAGCTAAGGAAGAGGTAAGTCAGTCATTGGTCAAAGAAAAAGAATTAAGTCAGCTGAAAAGCAGGTTCGTTTCGATGGCATCTCACGAATTCCGAACGCCGTTGACTTCGGTGCAATTATCAGCGGTGCTGATTCAAAAATATGCCGAGGCATACGAAAACCCGAACATAGCCAAGCATGTTAACCAAATCAAAAACGCGGTAGCCAACTTAACCGGTATACTAAATGATTTCTTATCTCTGGAAAAGCTGGAAGCCGGAAAGGTAGCGCCAGTTTTTGTAGTTTTTGACCTGGTAAAATTTGCTGAAGATATTACTGAGGATATGCAAATAGCTGCAAAAAAAAATCAAACCATCATCTACCAGCATACCGGTGTTCACCGGGAGGTTAAACTTGACCAGAATCTGCTACGGAATTGCATCATTAACCTCATCGGCAATGCCATAAAATATTCGGGTGAGGATACTTTTATTGAATTCAATACGGAGATAAATGATACCAATTTTATTGTTTCCATCCGTGATAATGGAATAGGTATACCTGACACAGATCAGCGTCATCTTTTTGAGGCGTTTTTTCGTGCGCATAATACCGGGGATATACCAGGAACCGGCTTAGGTCTGAATATCGTTTCCCGTTATGTCAGGCTGATGGATGGTGAAATCCTGTTCAGTAGTATGGTAAACCGGGGTACTTCCTTTAATCTTAAATTTCCTTGCAATGCCTAAAAAAGTGTTGATCATTGAAGATAATAACCAGATCCGTGAGAACGTAGTGGAGATACTGGAACTTGCTGGCTATGAGGTATATGCTGCTAACAATGGAAAGGCGGGTATAGATCTGGCCAATAAAGAAGTTCCAGATCTAGTATTGTGTGATATCATGATGCCGGAACTTGATGGATACGGAGTTATTTTTATGCTCGGTAAAAGTCCGCAAACCGCTGCTATACCTTTTATTTTCCTAACCGCTAAAGCTGAAAGAGCCGATCTGCGCAAAGGAATGGAATTAGGAGCAGATGACTACCTTACCAAGCCTTTCGATGACATGGAATTGTTAAATGCTATCGAAAGCCGTCTAAAAAAGCAGGAGGCTCAAAAAAAAGTCTATAGCCAGTCCCTGGATCGCTTGCAACAGCTGATCGCAAAAAGTGGCGGTCTTACGGAGCTTAAAAGAATTATTATGGAACGGAAAAGCCGGGTATTCAAAAAGAATCAGGTGATCTATTATGAAAGTGATAAAGCTGTTAGTCTTCATCTGGTCATAAATGGAAGGGTCAAGACCTGCAAAATAGCTCCTGACGGCCGCGAACTAATGACCGGTATTTTTTTTGCTGAAAACTACCTGGGAATCCGGGCTGTACTTTCACATGAAAATTATTCAGATACAGCGATCGCTTTGGAAGATAGCACCCTGGTTTCTATCCCCACCGACATGCTGGAGCCGGTGCTTAATGAGTACCCGGAAATGGCCCGTGAATTTATTAAACTTTTAGCCGGTGATATTCGTGAAAAGGAAGAGCAACTTTTAAATATAGCTTATCAATCGGTGAGAAAGCGACTCGCTGAAGCTATTCTTCGCCTTTACCATAAAGACGGGGTTAATATTAAGATTTACCGGGAAGATCTTGCAGCGATGATTGGTATTGCCTCTGAAACCGTGAGCCGAACCTTGTCAGATTTTAAAGAGGAGCAGCTGATTGAAAAGAAAGGCAGTACCATCACCGTGTTAGATGCGGGCCGCTTGGCTAAAATGAAAAATTGATAACCAACCTGGTTAAAGTAAAAGATACAGCGCAAGTGTTACCCTCTTAATTAAGCAACTGGTTAAAAGCGTCTGCCGACAATAATCTTAACAATAGCTTTATCAGCACTTTGCGTAAAACCAAAACCAAGTCCGCCATTAAATTCCCATTTAGGGTCAAAGTTTAAATCCGTTGCAGCGAATAACTGATGATCCTGTTGCCGGAAAGCGTCATAATGAAAAAAAGGCCCTGTGCTTCCATAGTATTCCAATCCAAGTGCCACCACTTTGGTGACATCATAGCTGCCCTTCACGTTTGGCGAAAATGTAAATCCTCTGTTCTCGTCTGGCCCTCGAAAACTTTTCTCCAGGGTGGGATTTACCGAAAGATAGATTTTATTCCATTTTTTATCTATGATTGGTCTTATTTCCAAAGTGCTTGTATTGGCGGAAAATGAACTTTTTTGAAACCCAAATTCGGTTGAAATACTTACCCCAACCGGCCAGTTCCAATCGGCGGGCGCAGCAACTCTTGGCCGGATATGTGACCCTACATAGGCTGTTCGTCCGGCATCACCGATGGAATTGAAAATATAAAATCCGGTTTCAAACCAGGTTGTCCAGCCATGCGTAATCTCAATGGTCTCATGTTCGACATGGTTTGTGGGCAACTCCCCGTTGTTTACAGCTTTGCTTCCGTCGGCAGTATAGTTACTGTGGAGTTCCACCATAGTTTTGCCTTTTTCAACAGTTTCAGAACCATAAACCTGAATTTCATAATTGTCCTGCGCTTTGAGTTTAAGTGTGAGAAACGTAAGAATAAATAAACCTAAATATTTCATTCAAATAGTATTTTAAACAAATGCCTATCGCATTCATTTCAAAACTATCCCCGCAATCTGAAGTAAAATTGTAGTTATGTTTAGAGTTGTAACCGTATTAAAAAAGTGACAAAAAAAAGACCTAAACTCGAACCTTTCAAAGGCGGACCGAAAAAGCATGCCAGGGGTAGTCAAACTTATATTCAATGCCATATCCATAATGCTGGCAAATATTTTTAACCAAAGTCAAGCCCAGTCCTGTACCCTGTGATTCTTTTCCTTTTTGAAACCGGTCAAAGATCAACTGCTCATTTAAAGCCAGATCAGCCCCAGTATTTTTGATCGAAAGTAGATCCCCGTCTAGTGCTATAACAATTTTACCGCCCATAGTATTGTGCCGGATCGCATTACTAACCAGGTTATTTAGCAGGATATCAATCAAGTATTTACTAGCGAAGATATGGCTCGGTTTTATGTCTGAACTCAAAGAAAGGTCTTTTGATAATAAAAGTTCTTGAAATTGCAGCAATTTTTCACGTAAAACGACTTGTAGATCAATCGGTTCTTTATCAGTGATTGCCTTGTTTTCCAGCTTCGACAATAATAATAATGATTGGTTTAGTCGGCTTGATTTGTTAATGGAACTGTAAATATCAGTGATCTGTGCCAACTGTTCGGCACTTAAGGTTTCGTCCTGGATCAAAGTATCCAGTTTGGTTGTTACTACCGCTAACGGAGTCATCATTTCGTGAGATGCGTTCTCTGTAAATTCTTTCATCGACAGGTAATCATGAGTTACCCGCAAAGACATTTCTCTGATTGCCTCATTTAACTCGGTAAATTCGTCCACTTTACTTCTTTCACCCTTAAACTGGTTAGCTTCGGCTATATTGAACTCCTTTATTTCTTTCAGGGTCAATTGAAATGGCTTCCAAAGCCCGTTAAGCATGTATTTATTCGTGATAAAAAGTATAAATAACAACCCGGCAAGCAAGGTCAGCGTGATGGTAATAATTACTCCAATGAAATAACGCTGACTTTCCCGGGATATCGTGATGAGGACTTTATAATTTCCGGACTTTACCTTCACCAAATCTTCAACTGCTCGCCCCGGCTCAATTTGGCGTTCCCTGGGATTATAATAAGTGGTATCAAAAAAACGCTTTTGAAGATTCTGCTGACCAATTTTTACGAAGACGGCGTGATCTCTGTCCAGATCATAGCGCTGAGGATCCTGATCACTGGTGTGTATATAATCTTCGGCTTCCGTAAGTTGCTGCTGTAAGCTTCTATCCAACTGCTGTTGAGCGATAAAGTTGATAGCAAAAAAATAGATTACAGCGCCCGCAGTTAAAACCGATAAAGTAATATATATACCTGTTCGGGTGTAATGATCCGCTAATTTCATCAGCCGATAAATTTATAACCAAGACCATAAATAGACGTCAGGTAATCCCTGGCGCCTGCATCCACTAATTTCTTACGCAGATTCTTGATGTGGGTATAGATAAAATCAAAGCTGTCGTGCATATCCATTTCGTCACCCCAAAGATGTTCTGCGATAGCATTTTTGGAAATCACTTTACCTTTGTTTGCAATAAAGTACATCAACATATCATACTCTTTTCTTGTAAGGATAACGGCAGTTTCGTTTACTTCAACATTTCTGCCTAGTATATCAACCACAATTTCATTAAATACTAATTTATTGTTAGTATTCAATATTTTCCTTCGGTAAATAGCCATCATGCGGGCTTTCAGCTCAGCAAGGTGAAAAGGTTTGGTCAGGTAATCATCGGCACCAATATTTAGCCCTCTTACCTTATCATCCAAAGCATTCCGGGCAGAAATAATGAGCACAGCTTCTTTTTTTTTCTGAGTGCTGAGATATTCTAACACTCCAAAGCCCTCGCCATCCGGTAAGCCAATGTCAAGCAACACACAGTCATAATCATAGATGGCCAGCTTCTGTAGTGCCGGGTTAAGCGCACTGCAACTTTCACAAACATTACCATCTACGTTTAGATAGTTCGTGATATTTTCACGTAAGCCTTGTTCGTCTTCTATTACCAGTATTTTCAATGTCGCTTTTTATTTCTAAAATAAGGATAGTTCCTGTAGATATTCTGTAGTGATTTCAGCGGCAGGTTAATACCCCAATGAACAATTGATAGATACCAACCGGGTTAAACTATACTTTGAAAATTTTTCATGCACTAAAGCTCTTACCGTATGTGTCACTGCTTGCAACATTAATAGTGATAAATCTTGCTGAAGTGGAAACTAAGATTGACCAGGAATACAGCTGTTGCAGATTATGATTTCCCGTTTAATCTGAAAATTCCAAGGACAAAAATTAACCCGGCCAGCTTAAAGTTATTATTTCCCGGTAATCAGCTTTGCCATGAGAAAAGCTGCGCCCGCAGCAAGTGCGCCAATGATCACTACTTTTATCGCACCACTCAACGCGGGCTGACCCGTCATTTTACTTTTAAAATAACCGAAAATAAAAAGGCAGATCAGCGTTAAACCGCAGGAATACCATAGTGCTTCCTCGGCGCGATGGATAAATATATAAGGCGACAAGGGTATAATTCCGCCAACGACATAAGAAATCCCTATTGTCAACGCACTTTTGGTGGCTCTGTTAACATTAGGTTCTTCCAGACCTAACTCATATCGCATCATAAAGTCTACCCATTGTTTTCTGTCCTTGGCCAATTCATCAGCAATTTGCTGCTGCAGGGGCTCAGAGAGCCCAAAACCTGCAAATACTTCTTTTACTTCAGCCTTTTCCTGCTCAGGCAGTCGCGCCACTTCATCATATTCCCGTTTCAATTCAGACTGGTAATGATCTACCTCGGTACGCCCGGCCAAATACCCGCCCAATCCCATAGCTATGGAACCCGCAACAATTTCTGCGATGCCTGCTGTCACCACAAGCCCTGAAGAACTGATAGCGCCGCTTAAGCCGGCTGCCAAGGCAAATGGAACCGTTAAACCATCAGACATACCGATAACGATATCCCTGATCGTTTCGGAACTGGTGACATGATGCTCATAATGCATATTATTTTATTTAAACTTCATTGCTAAAGTTACAATGTTTGACTTTAAACCCGTTGATCTCATGTAATGGCCTGCTCTGATCTCAACCGAGTTAAAATGCTCCCAGCCAAATACCCCTGCCGGGGGCGACAATCGGATATTGGCGCCAACAAAATTACTGCTGAGAGTAGAAAGATCATAATCACTTGTATAGTAAGTAGCTGTAGGATTATGGTCTCCGTACGGTGCAAAATAGCGTGTGCCTTGTTGGTTATTATACCGGAAATAAGGACTTACGGATACAAACGGGGTTAACTTAATGGGAATTTCCACTTCTGCCGTATGGGCTCGGATGCCCCAGTTGTCCATATAGTAACGATAAAAGGTCCTGATGACGAAATGATCATCCAGAAAATAATTGAACCGCACGCCAATCGGCAACTTGTAACGGCTGGAGGGAAGATTCTCTACCCGCTCAGACCCGTCGGTAAAATAATCGCGTTGATATTTGGTCGCCAGTAATCCGTGTTGATAAGACGGTTCGATGATCACTAAAGCCTGCAACCGGGTCGATATGACCTGCGAAAGTGAAAATGATGTGCTGAAAGAATTTCTCGGACTATGGGCAACATCCCCCCCACCGTCCCTGTGGGAGCCTGAACCATAACCCGGTGGCCGCAATTCAACCGGTAATATCACTTTCCAGGTATCCAGAAATACCTGTCCCTTGAAATCAAACTGAGTGTTTTTATCCTCCGATACACGGGTTAAATTTACACCGGCACCCAAAGACTGATAATCAAACTCATGCGAGTAGGAACCTGTGAGTCCAAAAGCATTACCTGTTTTGTCATTCGAAACAGTCCAGTTAAGCGAAGGATATACCCGAGTATCTTGTCTGGACGCTGACGAAACACTATTCGGATCTATCTTATCGGATGACGCAGAGGTATAATGGTCTACACCTAGCTCAAAGCTGAACGTGTGCTTTTTGCCACTGGTACTGTATTTTGATAACTGTAGATCAAAGGTATTGGCAAAATCGGTTAATTTTTCTGTCCCAATACCTCCGGTAACTGCTGAATTATTTCCGTTCTGGTGATAATAGGCGGAAATAATATTGATTTCCTCAATTTTAAGCTTACGAGCCTCGTAATTACTGCTGTCCTGAACTAATGAGGTTTTGGTTTGAGCATGCGACGCTACTATCCCTAAATATAATGCGGCTACGCATAGATATATTTTTCTCATTTCCGGCTACGCATTAATTACATCCACAGCCGCCACCACTTTTTCCACCGTTCGCTCCCGACCCACCTTCCCGGTATAACTGGAAGCTTTGCTCAAACTTTTGAGATTTACGGGCCGATAATTCCATTTCAGCGTCGTTAAGCCTGTTCTTCTGATAAGCTTTCACCGACATGCAGGACGAGAAGCCAAAGGCAGTTAAACTACTTATAACTATTAATTTAATCAGGGATAATTTTTTCATTCGCTAATTCTTAACGTTAACATTTTTAGAGGTGTAGAGTCGGCCATCGTCATCAATGATTACGCATGCCAGATTTGGCAGTTGATTCACCAGATCAAGGCCCACTGGTATACCCATTACCATTACAGGAGTGGCCATCGCATCCGCAAATTCTGCACTCGGGCAGATAATGCTCACGCTTTTGATACCACTCACCGGAAGGCCGGTCTTAGGGTCTATGGTATGGGAGTATTTTTTGCCACCGATAATGGCGTATTTTTCATAATTGCCGGATGTAGCGATAGCCATATTACTGATATCAACCGTCGAGAACGGCGTCATTTGCTTGTCTGGATCAGCGATACCAATTGTCCAGGGACTATCGTCAGGTTGAGTTCCCCAGGTGATAAGATCCCCTCCTGCATTTACAATGCCGCTGCTTACCCCGTTTTGTTGAAGTAAAATCTTAGCCCGATCAGCTGCGTAACCTTTGCCTATTCCACCAAAACCTATCCGCATGCCTTTTTCTTTAAGGAACACGGTAGTATTTTGTTCGTTGAGAATCACATTCCTGTAATTGATCAAACCAACGGATTTACGGGCAATGACTGCATCCGGAAGCTTTTTCATATTGACGTCGAAGTTCCAAAGGCTCTTGTCGATAGAGCCATAGGTAATATCAAATGCCCCTTGTGTTAGTTCTGATATTTTTAAGGAACGCTCGATTAAGCGGTAAACTTCCTCATCGACTTTGGTTGGATTAATGCCTGCTGCTGCATTGATCTGATTGGTTTGACTCTCATCGTTGAACGTTGTGAGCAGTTTTTCGATCCTGCTAATCTCTGCTACGGCTAAATCAATGTGATGATTTGCCCATTCCCTATCATCACTCACCACGCTGATTTCAAAGCGGTTTCCCATGAGCTTCAAAATTCGTTTTTGAATGGTTTTTGAAAGCCCAATTCTGTCAGTGTACGGCATTGGCAAAAGGCTTTATTTGATTTATAAATTGTTCTGGTGTTTCATCCGGATACCCATCCCATTCCTTTAATACTTTCCCCTGTTCATCTAATAACAACGTGTAAGGAAATTTGCCTTCCGGATTGTATTTTTCTGCAAGCGCCTCATTGAGTTTCACTTGATCTTTACTTAACTGATTCTTTTTTTGCCGGGGGAAGTCCGCGCGCACCAAAACTAAATTCCCGGCAGCGAAATCCTTGAATTTTTCCGATTCCAGGATTTCTTTGCGTAACCGGATACAGGGGCCGCACCAATCTGATCCGGAAAAATTAACCATGATCACTTTATGAGACGCGGAGGCCACGATTTGCGCCTTGCTGAAGTCTCCAAGCCAGGTAATGGACGCACTGGCAAATAAGAATAGCACAATGGTTAATAATTTCATTCTATTGCTGTTTACTAAATATGGGTACCGACTGCCAGGTTGTTACTGATAAAATGCCACGGATATTATTTGCATCACCAGTGCAAGTTATGGGTGAAATTTGAAGCAAAATTGAAGTTGGAGAATTATCAATAGAAGAAAAACAAAACAGATATGCTTATGGAGAGTTTAATATTTAATCAAGTTCTAGAATCAACAAACTTAAACGAGCAACTACAGATTTGCTTCAAAATTCAATCCGACTTTAGTTGGTCAATGAATTACGTTATGACTAATGCCTTTCCATATAGATCATCGCATTCACGCCCAACAAAACAACAGCAACATCAGCAACTGATTATTGAACAGATTGTTGGTTATCTCGCTACGCTAAGGGAATATCAGGACGCTGAAAGCCTATGGTTTGACCTGATGAAGAAAGGTTCCAAGATGAGTATCAGTTCGTTTAACAACCGATTAAAAAAATTAGTTGAGTCGGGAATCGTTGAAAAAATATCTCATGGATATAATAAACACGTGTACCGCTTTAGGCATGATCGCGATTTGAACAAATAATAATAAATTGCCTTCCAGCCATCTTAAATTAGGTATTTCTGCCTTCGTTTTCAAAAATTACTTCATATTAACAATGTCGGAATCCAAATGAGAGGATATTTGAGGGAGTTAAGATGAAATACTGATTAACATCACTTTTTCATATGATTTAAGGCAACTCATGCATCAAAAAGAGCCAATATTTTTGTATATGAAAGTAACGGTTTTCGGTTTAGTAGCGTCAGATAAAGAGCAATTGGCGAAAGCCAATCAAAAAAAACATGAAATTACACTCATCTCAAATGAGTTGTCCCCTGAAACGGTTACGTTTGCCCATGGAAAGGATGCAGTCATTACCTATGGTAATGGGGTGTCATCAGCCATACTTAACCACCTAAATCGTATCGGTGTCAAAATTATATTTATCCCTCCTTTAGCATTCAATGATCTAACTAAGCAATCGGCTGCAAATTTGGGGATTAAGCTTGCCACTACGCTATCTGGTTCTGCGGAAGCCGCAGAATACATGATCCAAATCCTCGACAGCTATTCCTCCTTAACGGGCAATCAGTTGTAAACATAACTAAGCTATTATGAAAACAATACTTATGTTAACCGATTTTTCAGAGAATGCTACACACGCCCTAAAGTCGGCGTCGTTGCTCGTTGAAAAAATGCAGGCCGGGGTTCTATTGTTTAACTCGTATTATGATCATCCAATATTTCCCGTTTATGGGGGTGGCGCCCCGGTAATTGAACAATTGTTGCTCCGAAAAGAAGAAAGTACTGTCAAATTGATAAAACTGACAAATCAATTAAAACATATGTTTGCAAGGCAGTCAAAAAATATCTTTAAGCCGGTAATTGAATATATGGTTAGGAAAGGATCGGTTTACAGCAATGTACAACTTCTACTCAAGGAAAAGGATGTAGTGATGATTGTAATGGGCGGTAGCAGCAATAGCAGCCTTGAACACCTTTTCTTTGGATGCGATACAATGGAGGTTATTAGCAATTCGACCTGTCCGGTTATGGTTATCCCTGGCAAATCGGCATTCAACAAATTAAACAAACTTACCCTTGCAACAGCATTTGAACTGTCGGATATTAACGCGATCACTTATCTCGCTGATTTAGGTAAATCCATTGGTTTTGAAATTGACGTCGTGCATGTTTCCACATCAGCGGAAAAAGATCTCCTGGTTCAGGAACGAGCATTTTTAAATCATATAAATGCGCTTAAAGACGTGCGTATAACCTATCATCGGCTTCAGGGAAAAGACGTGATCAAGAGGCTTAATAGGTACTGCAAAGAAAACGGATCCGATATATTGGCATTAGTGCATTACAAACAAGGCTTCCTCTCAACACTTTTCAAACAAAGCACGACAAAAAAGACGCTATCCGGCCGTCACATTCCGTTGATGATAATTCCCTTCAACAATAATTTACAGCAAACTAGTTTTGAGCTCCATGAACCCGTAAAACAACTGTAATGCCTGTTAATAGCTTCAATTTAAAAGGATTAAGTAATGCCCAGGTTATCGCTGCAAGGAGGAAATATGGGCAAAATACGCTCCGGTTTAAAAATAAAAATTGGTTAATGAATATTATCAAAGCTTTGGTAGCAGAGCCAATGGTAATTATACTTTTCGCAGCATCTTGTATATATTTTGTAATTGGAAACATAGGCGATGGCATTTTTCTTGGAATAGCCATTATCATGGTGGCGGGAATTTCACTTTTTCAAGAGTCCCGGAGCCGAGACGCGCTCGAAAAATTGAAGAACTTTACTCAACCCCAATGCCGGGTCATTAGGAACGGGGAGGTCGTAGCGATAAAAAGAAATGAATTGGTAATTGGGGATAATTTGCTTATAGATGAAGGCACGTCCATCATGGGCGACGGCATTATTGTGCATTCGAATGACTTTTCAGTTGACGAGAGTATCCTTACCGGCGAATCTTTGGCAGTGTATAAAGATGTGTCATCTGCAGATAATTTAGTTTTTCAGGGTACGACAGTGACAAGTGGGCTCGCCGTTGCCCGTATAACAGCGATTGGCAGTCAAACCCACTTAGGTAAAATTGGCAAAAGTCTCGAATCAATTCCCGAAGAAAAAACTCCATTGGAGCTACAGATCAACAGGTTTGTAAATAAAATGGTAGTCGCCGGAATATTAGTATTTATTGTGGTTTGGACGATTAACTATCTTCGTTCCGGATGGATCTTAGATAGTTTTTTAAAAGCGCTTACCTTGGCAATGAGTATTTTGCCTGAAGAAATTCCAGTTGCATTTACCACTTTCATGGCCTTGGGTGCCTGGCGTCTGATGAAAATAGGTATTGTCGTTAAACAAATGAAGACGGTAGAAACGCTGGGTAGTGCATCTGTTATATGTACCGATAAAACCGGAACCATCACCCAGAATAAGATGAGCTTAGCTAAAATATATGCTGTTCAGCAAAATCAAGTCTTTGATGTGACAAATGATCTTTGGGATGAACCAGCGAAGGTACTGATTGAGCTGGCGATGTGGGCCAGCGAACCTATACCCTTCGATCCTATGGAGATGGCCTTGCATAAAGCTTATAGTGACAATTGTCTTTCAGACGAACGGAAAGAATTTCGATTAATTCACGAATACCCTTTAAGCGGTAAGCCACCTATGATGACCCATATTTTCGAAAACAGAAACGGAAATCGCATCATCGCATCTAAAGGTGCACCGGAGGCGTTGATGGCAATTTGCAACTTGAATGATGCAGAGAGCAAACAGATAAGCGAAGCTACCAAATTATTGGCTGCTGAAGGTTACCGGGTCTTAGGTTTAGGTGAAGCGAATTTTGCCGGCAATACTTTTCCACCTGAACAGCAAGATTTTGATTTCCTGTTTAAGGGCCTACTTGCCTTTTACGATCCACCTAAACATAATATTTCCAGTGTATTGCAAGCCTTCTATAAGGCTGGGATAGCTGTGAAAATTATCACCGGGGACAACGCAGAAACTACCGGGGCGATTGCCCGGCAGATTGGCTTTTATGGTTATGACCAGGTGATCAGCGGAGATGAGCTCATGTTACTATCTGATAGTGAACTCCGGCAAGTAGTGACATCTAAAATATTTTCACACGTATGTTTCCGGATGCTAAGCTAAAGATCATTAACGCCTTAAAATCTAATCATGAAATTGTAGCGATGACCGGCGATGGAGTAAATGACGGACCTGCATTAAAAGCTGCACACATTGGCATCGCAATGGGTAAAAAGGGGACCGAAATTGCGAAGCAAGCCGCCTCGTTGATATTATTAAATGATGACCTTTCTAAAATGGTAGATGCGGTAGCATCAGGGAGACGTATTTATGAAAATCTTAAGAAAGCGATACGGTATATCATTTCGATACATATTCCAATTATATTGACGGTGTTTATTCCGTTGTCTTTGGGTTGGACATACCCGAGTATTTTTTCTCCCGTCCATATCATTTTTATGGAGCTGATCATGGGACCGACCTGTTCTATTATTTATGAGAACGAGCCGATGGAAAAAAATGCCATGTTGAAACGTCCGCGACGTTGGGAGACAACATTTTTTAATTGGAAAGAATTAATCATAAGTATTGTTCAAGGATTAATAATTATTACAGCTACCCTGGCAATCTATCAATATGCCGTTAGGCATGGCGCCACCGAAATATTCACCCGTAGTATGGTCTTCATTTGTTTAATTTCTGCGAACATTGCACTTACTTTGATTAATCGTTCTTTCTACTACCCGATCTTCACAACAATCAGGTACAAAAATAATCTGGTGCCATTAATCGTCATCATAACTATGCTTATATCTATTTTGCTACTTTATTTTAATCCGTTGGCTACTTTGCTGGGTTTTGAAGGACTTAGCGCATGGGCATTAACAGTAAGCGTAGCTGCCGGCTTATGCTCAGTATCATGGTTTGAAATATTCAAATGGTGGCTGCGGCAAAAATAATGCGCTTTTACGTTAAATTAAGTGTATCCATCTATTAAATTGAAAATCAACTAAATAATTTTTCAGAACCAATCGGCCTCCCCATCAATAATTCAATAATAAGAATTAGAGGATAAATAGACAAACCATCAGTATACGAATAACGAGACGCCCGGCAAATAGCAGCATGATCATTGTATATCCAAACCTGCCATTCACGCATTAACTTACATAACCCGCTCGATTATTGCCAGCATAATCTGCACTTCAGGCTGTTAATAAATTACCTCCGGCAGGCGTTGACCGCATTTCCATCACCTTACACGGTTCGGCAGCCATTGTGTTGTAAGATCTAAAGAAATCATCCAGCCGTTCAAGATAATGTCCGGATAATTGACCAATATGATTGATGCCGGCAAACTTTGCAGCAGAGACTGGAACACCAATCAGCCGCTCGTAATAAACGTTCCTGCCGTCACATTCTACTACCTCTGCCTGCATGCTACCTACGATCCGACATTTGACCAGACATCCCGGATAACTACCCGAGTCAGCGATCAAAACAATTTTGGAGCCAATCCGATGCTCCGTTATCGTATCCGTAATAAATCCGAAATCAAAAGGATAGACCATGCCCTCCAGGAGGATCCGGTCCAGCGTAAAACGTTCTTCTTTTTGATTATAGCTTAACTGATGATTATAGCCTTGAGGGCATTCGATCATCGCGGCCACCTCAGTTATCTCCTTCCTCATTATGAACTAAAACTTATCAAAAAACCTACAAGAATTGCTATTTACCGGGAAAGCGATTTATTGATATTTTTGTTTGAAAATATAATTAAGATCTCCATCAGATGGAGGTCTGTTCCTCAGGAATAGACCTTTAATATTTCGCCGTTTACAGCGCCTTTGACACTCAGGACATAGGCGTTAACTAATTTGTTCATCGGCACCAGATTATACCCGGGGAAGAATTCACCATACCTTTCCTTACTATCTTCCACCAAGCCGGGACTCACTACGTTAATCCGTTTGTCCTGTCTCAGTTCCTGAGCAGCAGCCAATACAAAACTATTGACTGCCCCGTTGATCATAGCTACTGCCGTCCCATTTTTTGCAGGGTGAACAGCTGCGATGCCACTGGTTAACGTAAAAGAACCTTCCGGAGACAAAAAATCCTTTCCGATTAGAACCAGATTAATCTGTCCCAATAATTTTCCTTGAATACCCGGAAGCAGATGGTCTTGTGTCATTGTATCAAATGGGCCGTAATAACCTGTACCGGCTGTACAGATTACGGCGTCGACAAAACCGGTATGTTGAAACATGGTTCGGATAGATTCCGGTGAGGAAATATCCACTTTTACATCTCCGGAATGTCTACCGGCAATGATCAATTCGTTACCTTCTTTTAAGCCGCGGCAAACTCGCTTCCCAATAGTGCCTTGACCACCTATTACTAAAATTTTCATAATTAACTATTTTGAGTAAAGGTATCGGCAACGGAAAAGCGGCATTATAACAAACGGCTCAACTCTTGTTCTTTTTAGATCTTATTTCCTGAGGAGATACTCCAAATGCCCGTTTAAAGGCTTTGCTAAAATAAGATGGATTTTCAAAAGCGCAGGTCGCTGCTATCTCCATCACCGATTGATTGGAGTTCTGCAACAACGTCCTGGCATGATTCAGCCGGTATTGATTAATAAATGCCCGGGGCGACATCTGATAACGGTCCCGGAAGTCCCTTTTAAAGCTGGCAAGGCTGCGATTACAAAGTCTGGCCAATTCTGCAATCGTGACTGGTTGCAGCAAATAATTCTGCACAATATAATCCATGCTGCTATCAGATACTCCTGCCGCGGAATTAATGAATTGCTGAATATCGTGTTGATAGCCTGTGGCCAGTAACAGTGTCAAAATTTCTCGTTGCTTGTGCGGCATCAGCCTGTCATAGTCGCAAACGCTGTACTCAAAGTATCTTCGGAATTGTAATTTAAAATCCTGAATAAGCGGTGTCAACGGAAAAACCAAACAAGGATTAAAAAATGACCCGGCACCTCGTTTAGGCGGTCCGCTGGTAAATTCTTTCAGTATCTTTTCCGGCAGAAATATCATCAATGCCTCATATGATGAAGATATGGATTCTAAGAATTCCGCCATTACATAAATTCCTTTCTTCAATAAAAAAACTTTATCTGAGGTCACCTCTATAGTCCTATCGGACAGATGCAATAATTTAACACCATTGATAACAAAAATTAGTGTATCCGAAGCAAGGAAAATAGTTTTCTTTCCGGCCTGGGATTCAATTTTCAGTTTGGCGAATACCTGGGTTTCTCCGGTTAACCAGGTAGGGTCACCAGCGGATGGCGGGTTATGCGGAAATCGGTATAACATCCGGCAAATATGTATATTAATAATTTGACGCCTTTTATCTATTGGTAGATAAGTTGATAAAAATTTACCTGGTAAAATTACGGCAACTTATAAAATCATGTAATGAGTTGCTTTATAGACATCGGATTGCTGAAATCCCAATGATTGATAGAATTTGAAAGCATCAGGATTATCGGTGTATAAACGTATTGTTGTAAAATTCTGACGGGCAGCACCAATAACTGCATGTATCAAAATCGAAGCATAGCCTTTTCGACGCTGCATCGGTAAAACATAGAGATGCCGGATTCGTCCGATAGTCGGATCAGCTATATAACAATCTTTGTTTAGGCCGCATATTCCGAGAATTTCGGTGCCTAAAAAAAGGCCTAACAGCAACTCGCCGGGTCGATCAAATTTATTGATGCCGCTTTGCCAATCTTCGACAGTTTTTTCACAAATTCAAAACCTTCCTTGACGGATAGATCAACCAGATTATTCACCGATGAAAAATTGAGATCATTGATGACAATTAATTTAAGTTCTGCAGCCAAATTCATTGCTATAAGTTAACCGGGCGATATGATCAATTATAGGACACTATTTTATGATGAATTCAGGCCACCTGCAATGCTTCCTATAATAAAGCAAACTTACCATAAAAGCCTGCAAGTGCTGCAGCTACAGATAAAACTGTTCTTCCATATCTTTACTTGCAATGTTACGCTAAAATAAATCCTTTAACGACATCACCGGCATGAACCGGACATTTTCTCGATACCCGATTCAGTACCGGGATTTGTGAACGTTTTAGCCCGGCAACCTGGGTTGAAACAAATCACTGTATCAAGGTTGTTACAATACCATCCGGTTACTACTCAGTAATAGCTAAATTACCGTGTAATAAATGAGACACGTTGTCCTTCTTTTTAAGGGTTTCAATACCGTAAGGCATCGCTTTCAAATTTGATGATGATAAGGCATGCCCCCACGGCAATCTCTTTCAGGTGTAGCTTTTTAAAGAATTCACAAAAAAAGGCCAGAACCCCTCCTGACCTTTTATAAAACTGACGTTTTTAACTTTACTTTGTAATTATGCTATAAATAGAACAATAAATGAGCCAACTAACTGAGCCCGATAGCGCTCCTTTTCGCGTGATGGAGTGATTTGTAATTCTGTAACTCATCTTTCGTAAAATAGTTTTCGATGTTTCTCAGCTCCCCGTTTACCTCGAACATGTATTTTCTGAGCTTGCCGGTCTTATACGGTGTTAGTTTGCAGTCCATACCCTGCCGGCGTTTTGTTTGAATAAAAGCTTGCAGCCATCGTTCCAGTTGTTCGTTCATTGCGCTATATAATAGTGTAAGGCTTATGATAATTGTCTGCCACTACTCAAAATCCGGGCCGCTATTTTAGTATCAGCGGGCGGCTTATTTGGGGCTACTTTATCGCCCTGGGCAGTTCAGCTAACGCAGTTGGGATTATTATTTTGGTCGCCTCGACCTGATTCATAATTCTTTTGGATTTTTCAAACGGATAATTATGATCAGAACTATCATGTCGCTTGTGTTCTTTTTTGCCCACGATCATTTCCGGAACAAAACAGTTCCGACCGTTAGTTGTATAAGCTATATATACAAGTCAGTAAATTCTCTGTATCATGCACCCCGACGATCGCATATTCTGGTTAGCTGTAAAATTGTATACGTTGATCTTTTTTTTTCTTTGGGGCTAAACATCAAGTGCAGTCAGCAGTAAACATCTGCAATGGCTCATATTTAGCAGTTGTAATAAGGAGTAAATACTATTAAATCGCTGAACTAAGAATCAAATTTATCGTATAAGCTCAAATTTACTTTAGTTTGCATAGGAAAGGTATTTTATATGTACCCTAAAGCCTATGATTATCTCTATATGACTGAGCGAACCGTATTGAAAAGTTCCATTTTTAATTTTAAAAAATGCCGAATTCGTTTTATACATTTTCTTTTTTTTAACAGCATCTTTATCACCTCCGTAATTTGCTTTTTATGCTTAGCCTGCAACCATCCGCAACCTGTTAAGTTCGTAAAGAAAGGTGTTTATATAAAAAAAGAGCGCGGCAGGTATATGTTATATCGTAATGGCGAACCATTTCTCATAAAAGGAGCATCCGGTTTTACCAATTTAAAACAACTGCGGGAAGCAGGCGGCAATACGATAAGGGTTTGGGATACTTTAAATTTAGCGAAAATTCTAGATTCGGCACAGGCCAATCATTTAGCGGTGATAGCGGGGCTGCCAATGCCCTCAAGTGAAAACCTCGACGACTTTTACAAAAGCCCTAAAGCGGCTATGTACACCAGTAAGCTTACCGGTATTGTACAGCGTTTTAAAAATCATCCTGCGCTACTGGCCTGGTGCCTGGGCAATGAGCTGGCGTTTCCGAACAAGCCAAAATATAATCAGTTCTATGCCGTATTCAATGGGCTGATTGACATGATTCATCAGCAAGATCCCAGGCATCCCGTGACCACAACGATCATGACCTTTCAAAAGAAAAATATCATGAATATCAAGCTGAGGACAACGATCGACTTCATCTCGTTCAACATATTTGGTTCTATTCAAACCCTGCAGGAAGACCTTGAAAAATTCAAGTGGTTTTGGGATGGCCCTTTTTTAATTACGGAATGGGGAATTGAAGGTCCCTGGCTTGCGGAGAATCAAAATGCCTGGGGCGCCTATATCGAAAGCACAAGCACAAAAAAAGCGGAACAATACCTTGCTAATTACCAAAAATATATGCCTGTTAACAATCTTAGGTTTTTAGGGTCAATGGTGTTTTACTGGGGGCAAAAACAGGAGTTGACCCCAACGTGGTTCAGCCTTTTTGATGAGAATGGCGCTGAAACCGAAGCGGTCCAGGTCATGCGATATATTTGGACAGGTAAAAAAGCGACGGAAAAGCCCCCTATGCTGAAATACATGTTATTAGCCGGGCAAGGCGCAAGAGATAATATCCTGTTTCAACCCGATGCCACAGCTGGCAGTAAGGTTTATTTTGAAAATGCAGATACCCTCGGTTTAACATTTAAATGGAAAGTAATCGAGGAAGACTGGTTTAAACCTAACGGTATTTTCAGCGAAAAAAAACCGAAGGAAATCAATCATTTAATTATTCGGCAAAGCGGATCGGAGATCAGCTTTAAGGTGCCGGGGAAAGAAGGCCCCTATCGCCTGCTGGTATATGTATATAATAAAAAAGGCGCCTTTGCCACTTCGAATACGCCCTTTTATGTCTTAAAAAATCCATGAGTAATCACTTAATTAAAGCACCCACTAAATCGCAACTGTTTGGTTTGAGAACGATGATTGTCATCGGTGTGTTTTGCATGCTTTTTTTTACACATAGCCTGCTCCGGAAATCGGTTATCGGGAATCAGCCGCTTTACTGGTTACTCCTATCTACGTTTGTTTATACCTTTTTCAAGATATTATATGAGTGGTATCACTATTGGGCGATAGCTGTTCCTCCGGATTCACCGGTGACCAAACCTTATACCGTGGATATTTTTACCACATTCTGTGCGGGTGAACCCTATGAAATGATCGTCGAAACCCTTACCGCTATTCAGGCGATACGGTACCCTCATCAGACTTTTTTATGTGACGAGGCCGATGATCCCTATTTAAAAACGGTATGTAAAGAGCTCGGCGTTCACCATGTTACCCGAACAAAAAAAATAAATGCGAAGGCCGGTAACATCAACAATGCATTAGCCCAATCATCCGGGGAGTTATGTGTGATACTTGACCCGGATCATGTACCGGCTCCTGAATTTCTGGACTCTATAGTTGGCCATTTCGACAATCCTGAAATTGGTTATGTGCAAATTGTGCAGGCTTATTACAACCAGCAAATCGGATGGGTAGCTAAAGGCGCGGCACAACAAACCTATCAGTTTTACGGGCCGATGATGATGTGCATGAATAGTTATGGAACCGTTCAGGCTATAGGAGCCAACTGCACTTTCAGACGAACAGCCTTGGAATCCATTGGCGGTCATGCCGCAGGGCTGGCTGAGGACATGCATACAGCCATGCAGTTGCATGCACGCCAATGGAAATCTGTTTATGTGCCCGCTGTTTTAACCAGGGGCCTGGTACCGGCCACCTTATCGGCATATTATAAGCAGCAATTGAAATGGTCACGGGGTGTTTTTGAGCTTTTGGTAACGTCTTACATTAAGCTGTTTGGAAAACTCAGCTGGCGACAGAAATTGCACTATGGCCTTTTGCCGTTGTTTTATTTATCTGGCTTTGTATTCCTGATCAACTTTTCAATTCCGGTCATTTCCCTGTTCATGGATACATTTCCCCTGAAAATGGATTTTTCCGAATTTTTAATTATAAGTATCCCTTTTATCACCTCAGTTGTTTTGATCAGGCATTTTGTGCAGCAGTGGGTAATGGAGGATAATGAACGGGGATTTCATGTCGTTGGCGGATTATTGCTTATTGGCACCTGGTGGGTCTTTATATTAGGCTTCATCTATACCATCATCAGAAAAGATGTACCCTATATCGCTACGCCAAAAGATGTCAGAGATGAGAAAAATTTAAAATATAATCTTCCTAATATTTTTGTGCTGGCAGTGTCTGTTGTTGCAATTGTTTACGGCCTTTATAATGACTGGAGCCCCTTTACGCTTTTTATGGCGGGTATTGTCAGCCTGAACTGCATGTTCATGATCTTTATGCTCATAGCAAGTTCAGAACTCAAATTTCAGGCGTACCTGGATAAACATGCGAAATTACTGGGCATCGTTTCACAAGTGAAACAGATTAAAAAACATTTTTGGCTGCTGCGACGAAAAGTATATGTCGGTGTGAGAAAGGTAAGCCTGTTGCTTACCGTATCCGTGGTATGCTTCAGCATTTATGCATCACAGCATGCCGACGACGACACAACCGTTGATAGCCAAAAACATGCTCCGGCTGTTTATCATTTTACCCAACAACAGCCTGGGTCGGACTCCCTGATGACTAAATGGGGGGAACAGGA
>NZ_JBCECK010000042.1:0-38986 GCF_039207105.1 Mucilaginibacter sp. | reverse complement strand
GGCTCGCACCGAGGCCGAGCAAATGATATATACCGTAGAAGGCTTTTTGCGTAAGCATGGCACCCACGTTACATCCGAAGAAACCAATAAGACCAATGAGCTCTTGGTTACTTTAAAGGAGGCTATAGCCACGGCCGATAAAGACCTGATATTGAAACGTATTGACGAAATAAATGAATTTACCCGCCCCTTTGCCGAACGCCTGATGGATCAAGCCATTGGCACAGCCATGCGTGGTAAAAGCATTGAATAATATAAACCTAAACTAAATAGCACAACTTGAAGAGATTATCAGCAGTATTGGCCTTGTTAACAGTTTCGGCTGTTGGTTTAACGGGTGTTTTTAACAGTGCTTATGCCCGTCCGCTTTTTGCAGGTAAAGATACCACGGCTAAAGCTGTCGATGCACCAAAATTGGATACCCTGCAGTATGATTCGCTGATGAAACGGCTGGCCAATGGTGATAAAACAGGCCGCTGGCCGGTTAAAACCCAGGCTTATCCGTTGCCGGGAGCTATTTTGCCCTTTAACCGCATTGTAGCCTACTATGGTAATATGTACTCCAAAAACATGGGTGTACTGGGCCAATATGAACCCAAAGAAATGCTGGCCAGGTTAAAGGGAGAAGTAAAAGTTTGGGAGGCTGCCGATACGCTAACTCCTGTGATCCCGGCTTTGCACTACATATGCGTAACCGCCCAGGCTGATGCCGGTCGCAATGGTTTGCATAACCTGCGCATGCCTTTTAGCCAGATAGACAAAGTGCTTGATATGGCTAAGCAAATTAACGCGCTGGTGTTTTTAGATATTCAGGTAGGCTACAGCACCGTACAAACCGAACTACCTTTGCTGGAAAAATATCTGCGTATGCCCAATGTTCATTTTGGCATCGACCCGGAGTTTTCCATGAAAGAGGGGAGTGTACCCGGTAAACGCATTGGTACCTTTGATGCCGAAGATATTAACTATGTATCCGGCTATTTAGGTAGTCTGGTTAAAAAATATAACCTGCCGCCAAAGGTTTTTGTGATACATCGCTTTACCAAACGCATGGTAACTAACTACAAGGATATTAAACTGCGTAACGAGGTGCAGTTAGTAATGGATATGGACGGATGGGGCGGCCCCGATCTGAAAAAAGGTACCTATCAATATTTTATAGCTCAGGAGCCGGTACAATTCACCGGGTTTAAACTGTTCTATAAAAATGATATCAAGAATGTGCCTCATCGCATGCTTACGCCTAAAGAGGTTTTAAATTTAAAGCCAAGCCCAATTTATATTCAGTACCAGTAAAAACATTAACTTGAACTCCCGCGAGATTAGCGTAAGCGTATCTCGTGGGTGGCATGTAAAGAGCTTTTAGCTCGTGTGTAAATAATCTAAGGGTTAAGCTTTCACTTTTCGCAAGCTGAAAGCTTACGACATGATTGACCACGAGTTACGCTTACGCTAAACTCGCGGCAGTAGAGAATTTGATCTTATATTACGAGCCGTAACTATATAAGAAAGACGCATTACATGCGTCTTTTTTTGCCTTTGTATAAAAAGATTATTGCAAACTAACCCCTACAGTAGCTCTGGTATCGCTATAAAATAAGGTAAGGGCCTTTGGTTTTGCACCTGCGGGTATTTTATAAGTGATCACATCTGTTTCCTTAGTTGCTTCAGCATCTGCGGAAAGATAAGCGCCGGCATCTTCAGAGATAGAGGTATTATTATCAAGCAGTAACCGGAAATTGTTAGAAGAAAAACCGATACCATTACCGCCAATTTTATTTTTATTAGTCAGGCTAATCTTGAAGGTAAGTTCTATTCCTTTTGATTTTCCATCCGGATCGCTCAGGTCAACCGCGTTAACCGGGATCACTTTAAGCAAAGCCTCCTGTTGTTTACCTAATATGGCAGTATCAGGTGTAAAGGTAACCTTATAAGTTTTAGGAGCATTTGTTGGCTGTTCGGCAGGTGGTGTCGCGGTAGTAGGGGAGGCTGGTTGAGCAGCAGCCTCTGTTTTAGCAGTGTCTGCACCGTTTGCTGATGTTTTGTCTGATTTTGATTTGCAGGAATAGATAAATACAGATGCGGTAGCAACTGCAAGCAGGAAAATTTTTTTCATAGTGATTTTTTATAGTGAATAACAGCTAAAATAATTATTTGCATTTGATGTACAAATAGTTAAGTGTTATGAATGTATTAAGTTGATTATTTTACCGTATTTTAAGCATGGCTCTGTCTATTCTTTACAAAAAGAATTATTAAAACTCTCGCGAGATTAGCGTAAGCTTATCTCGTGGGTTGCATGTAAAGAGCTTTCAGCTGGTGTCTAAATCAAAGGGTTAAGGTTTCATTTTTGTAAGCTGAAAGCTTACACCATAATTCACCACGAGTTACGATTACGCTAAACTCGCGGTAGTGTTAATGCTAAACTTGTCCTTGCGAGCGATAGCGTGGCAATCGCGAACTATACAGAGCGGATATGCAGTGTGCGCGATTACTTCGTACTTTGCACTGACAAGTCGCTCTGATAATATATCAGATAAAAAAAGCTCCCCGGTTAACCAGAGAGCTTTTACAAAAAGCTTTGAATTTTAGCCTTTCAGCGCTTCCTGCTCTTTTAATGCCTGAATGTTGTTACTATCGCTAAAACTATCAGTTTGTTTAGCAAAATCTTCCAGGATACTGGTAATGTTGTCCAGATTGTCAGATACGCGCTGGTGCATGTCGGGGAGGTCTCTTTCCAGTCTTTTATCGCCCAGTTCTATATTGTCTACTTCAATTTTAGCCAGTTTGGTAATAATAGCCTGCTGACTGTTTCTCAGATCTTCCAATTCATGGACAATTTTCTCCATCAGTCCAAACTTCTTTAACTTATCCATAGTGTTGTGTTTTTTAATTTAAACTATACCTCAATAACCTTATAAAATAAAAATTGTTTAAAGTTTGGATACTATCTAAATAACTAATATTTTAGTTTTAACTAAAACATTAGTTTATATGAGAAGCTTTTTAGTATGCCTTTTGCTGATTTTTTACACGGTTGTAAGCTTAAAAGCGCAGCAAATACCCGCGGTAAATGATTCTTTATTATTGGATTATTATCAGAATCAACGCTTTGCCGAAGCAGCAGATTATTTGAAAAAAACATGCCCCGAACCTGTAACCAACAGTAAGGTGCTGTTAAAACTGGCTTATACCTCACAAATGGCCAGTCGCCTTACCGATGCAGAAGCTTATTACCAGCGCCTGTACCAAGCAGACTCGACCAATACCTCGGTGTTGTTCAGTTTAGGCGCAATCAATTTACGAAGGGGCAACAACCAGAAAGCCGAAGCCTATTATAAAATGATAGCCAGGCAAGACAGCAGCAATTTTTTGGTGTACAAGCAGCTGAGTAAAATAGCACAGGACAAAGCCGATGTCGCGGCCATGCTGGGTTATCTGCAAAAGGCAAACAAGATAAATCCGGCCGACCCGGATGCGGCATCAGACCTGAGCGATCTGTACGTGAGCTTAAAGCAATACCCAGTGGCCGAGAAGGTGCTGAATGGCGCTATCTCCAAAGATCCCGAAAACGTGATATTACTACAAAGCCTGCTCAAGCTTACTTCCGCACAAGATAAGTTTGCGACTACACGTGATATTTGTCTCAGGATGATCAGCCTCGGAGTAAAAACCGGGTATGTTTTAACCAAGCTTGAAGTGGCTTATTATAACCTTAAAAATTATACCTGCAGCGTAGAAACCTTTGCCGATATACCCGGATTAGAACAATCGGAAACCAGTTTTTATGTAGCCTCACTGGCTTATAAGGCACTTAAAGATCAGCCTATGGCCATCATCAACCTGAATAATGCCATTACAGAAGGTATATCGGGTAACATTAGCGATTACTACGCCGAAATGGCTGATAGCTATGAGCTGAGTAAAAAGTATAAAAAGGCGGTAATGGCTTATCAGAAGAGTCTGCAATTTGCCGAGAAACCAATTATTTATTACCTGCTGGCTTCCCTGTATGATTCGGAGCTAAAAAACAAACAACTTGCTTTAAAATACTACAAAAAGTACATGCAAAGCAAGCCGCCTGTAAAAGAGCAAAAATATATAGCTTATTCTAAATCAAGATTAAGCGAACTGGCCCGTTAGCGCTGCATTAAGCGGGCAACGTATTTGCCGATGATATCAAACTCCAGGTTTACCACCGAACCCTCACGAACATTGTGCAGGTTAGTATGCTCAAAAGTGTAGGGGATAATAGCTACCGAAAAACTGTTGGCCTTGGAGTTTACCACTGTTAAGCTAATGCCATTAACACAGATAGAGCCTTTTTCAACAGTTACATTACCTATTGAGGCATCATATTCAAAAGTGTATTCCCAACTGCCATCCAGCTCTTTAAACGCAGTACAAACGGCTGTTTGGTCAACATGGCCCTGTACAATATGGCCATCCAGGCGGGCATTCATTTGCATGCAGCGCTCCAGGTTTACCGGTTCGCCAATTTTAAGATGGCCGAGGCTTGTTTTATTTAAAGTTTCTTCAATGGCGGTTACTACGTGCATGCCATCGGCCAGGGCAACAACGGTTAAACAAACCCCGTTGTGGGCTACCGACTGGTCGATCTTTAATTCATGTGAGATAGTCGATTGAACGGTGATGTGCAAATTGCCCTGATCTTGCTGCAGATCGGTTATTTTACCTAATGTTTCTATAATTCCTGTAAACATGTGCCCCCCAACCCCCTAAAGGGGGAGTTTTTTTAGTGAAATCAAAGCTAAAAATATTGCGGGTGTTTTTTGTCAGGCAAGGATGAAATTTTGTTACAGGTGGATACAAAAGAAAACAATTAATTAGCCGATCAAATGGGAAAGGTGAGAGGGATTGCGTAATGGGAGGGAGGGGAGCGAGAGAGAATCGCTGTTATCTTTAGTAATGAGCAGGAGGCACCTACGGAGCCGCTTACTAAATGTTTTAATCTATAAACACGTGACTCCGCTGGAGTCTGGAAATAAAAATATATAGCTCCTGAGAAGTAATCTCTTTATAATATGATTTCTTTGGAGTCCTGAAATAAAAAAGCACTGTAGCTTCGTAGAAGCAACCTGTTTATAGAGTTATAAAAGTATTTTCATGGCTCCGTAGGTGCTTCCTTTAAAGCGTATACCTTATATAATTACACATATTTTTATGTACATTTGTAATACAAACAGCCCGGTTCTCTTTTTATGAGGTAACCGGGCTGTTTGGTTAAGGTAAAAAGCTTAACCAAGAAATTGATCTTTGAAATTACTTATCTGATTATCAATAATTTAATACTTTTTAAAGCTGTGAAAACGATATAAAAAGCAGATAAAATGGCTTAAAATGAACGATTTTTGCCAAATTTTAAGCTTTTTTCGATCAATTTTGATCGTTTTATGAAGCAAAAAATGTTAAAATAAAATTTTAAAAAGTTTTGGTCAAGGGGCAGACTATTTAAAACTTGTAAATAGATCAACCCTTTTGTTACGCAGATCCTTGCCGCCTTCAACTATTGATTTCAAATTAGCCAAGTAGAAAGTCCACCCGATTTGGCATTGCACATAAAGGTTCCTGGTTGGGTCTTCTTCCTGCGGAATGTTTTCCTGGGTGAGCTCAATTAGGGTTTGCCCGTATTTGTTCTGGATATCAACGGTAACAATGCTTTTGCCAGAGAAAGTGAATTTGATCAGGTCGGCACCGTTATTTTCCAGTACCTGGCCGTATTCAACCGTGTTGTCATCATAACCATGCCAGTACCAGGTGTAAGTATCTTCCTTGCTGATAAACTCATGCGGGGCGCGTTGGCGGCCTGCTATGGCACAAAACTCGGCACGGCGTAAAAACCAGCTTTCGAGCCCGGCAGGTGTAGCCCAGGCCTCATAAATGTTGCGAACACCGGTATCAAAACTGGCAGTTAGTTTGAATGTTGTCCATCTGTTGTCGGTCATGGTATTAGCTGTTAAAAGTATAGGTTACATAAAAATAACAATAATACATGGCTCTTTTATTAACTTGGTTTTAAATTTTAGTTTATGGGTAAGCAAAGCGCCGGGATACTCTTATACCGAAAGATTAACAGCGAATTACAGGTGTTTCTGGTGCATCCCGGCGGGCCGTTTTTCAGGAATAAAGATGATGGCAGCTGGTCGGTGCCTAAAGGGGAATTTTTAGAAGATGAAGATCCGCTGGCAGCCGCCCGACGTGAGTTTGAAGAGGAAACGGGGCAGGCCATAAATGGTCAATTTATCCAATTAAACCTTATTAAACAAAAGGGCGGTAAAACTGTGCAAGCCTGGGCGTTAGAAGGCGATATTGACCATTTAAACATCCGGAGCAATACTTTTGAAATTGAATGGCCTCCACGATCAGGCAAACAGCAATCATTCCCGGAAATTGACAGAGCCGGATGGTTTGCAATAGACACCGCCAAAGTAAAGATCAATCCCGCGCAGGTGGAGTTGATAATGGAATTGGTTGAATTAGATAAGAAGAAATAAACGCCTTGAGCCCTCCCCAAATACGGGGATATTGGTCAAACTAATTTCAGCTTTTACAGTTGTGTTGTTACCTTTAGGCTCATTTATATAATTTAGCACAATGAAGTTTTTTAAATATTTACCTGTAGCAGTTCTGCTTATTTCCATAGTATCGTGTAAGCCTAAAACCAAATCAACCACCGTACCCGTGGTAGGTTTTATTGATGCCTTTGAGGATGTTACCATTGCGCAGGCCCGTACCGGTTTTACCGACGCGCTTAAAAAAGAAGGCTTTAGCGAAGATAAAAAAACAGTACAGATAGAATACCGTAACGCCCAGGGTAATATCCCTACGCTTACGCAGATAGCGAATTACTTTATATCAGAAAAAGTTGATTTGCTGGCTACAAGCACTACTTTATCAACCGTAACTGCATTACAGAACACTAAAACCATTCCGGTTTTTGCTATGGTATCACCGGTGCCGGAGCGTATGAAAGTTGTTGATGCCAATGGCAAAGCACCCGCTAACCTTTTTGGCGCGGTGGAGGATCTGAATTATATTGATACTTCATTTACCATTATCCCTAAACTACTTAAACCCAAAGGCGCTAAACTGGTGATCGGGATGATCTACAACCAGTCGGAGCCTCAATCTGCCGATGCGCTTAACCGCATTAAAACCCTTGCCGAAAAACAGAATGTGACTATAGTTGCATTGCCTTTGAATTCTTCTGCCGATGCGCAGTTGGTTACCGAATCGCTGTTAAACAAAAATATCGATGCGTTTTTCGCCAATCCGGATAACACAGTTTTTGCTTCTTTTGAAACCATTTTGAAAAGCTGCAATCAAAAAAATGTGCCCATATTTACCAGCGAAGCCGGTTTGGTACAACGCGGAGCAGTAGCCGCGTTTGGTGCAGATATTTACCAATGGGGTTACCAGGCAGGAGAGCAGGCTGCTTACTATCTGAAGAATCATAAAACCGATGGCCTGGCACCAGAAATGGTAAAGATCAGGAAGCGTGTATACAACCCTGCTGTGGCTAAAAAATATAACATTACTATACCTTCAGATTTCGAGGCTGTTAAATAATGGATTTTTACCTCACCGCTTTATTACAGGGGCTTTGCTTTTCGGCACTGGCATTGGGCATTTATATCTCCATGAAGATATTTAACATTCCCGATATCACTACCGATGGCAGCTACACGCTGGGCGGTGTGGTTACGGGCGTACTGCTTACTCATCACCAATCGCCTTTGATTATTTTGCCGGCTGTAATTATTGCCGGGGGAATAGCCGGGGCCTTAACGGGGCTTATCCATACCAAATTAAAGATAAACGCTCTGTTGGCGGGTATACTGGTCATGACGGCTTTGTACTCTGTTAATCTAACCATTATGGGGCGCTCAAATTTGCCGTTGATTAGTGTGTCATCGCTATTCTCGTTGGTGAGTTTAGTTGCCGATCCTAATCAGAATACGTTTTGGATACTATCAGTTTTTGTGGTCGTTATCACCTTTTTGATAGGCTACCTTCTTAAAACAGATTTTGGGATAGCCATGCGGGCTACCGGTAATAGCGAATCTATGATCAGGGCTTTAGGTGTAAATACCGACCGGATGAAAATTACCGGTCTGGCGTTGGCCAATGCACTTACTGCTTTGAGCGGATATCTGATTGTACAGTTTCAAGGCTTTGCAGATATCAGTATGGGCATAGGTATTGTGATTGTGGGACTTGGTTCGGTTATCATTGCTGAATCACTCATTAACTGGTTGCGTATTACCAGTGTTTGGCTTAGTCTGGCCCTGGTATTAGGTGGGGCTGTGATATTTCAGTTGGTTTTAGCCTTTACGCTGGCTATTGGTGTTGATGCCAATTTGCTTAAAATAGTTACCGCGGCATTTGTATTATTGATAGTTAGTTTACCCCGTTTATCTTCGCTCAAAGCATCATGATAGCTATTAACGATGTTCATAAGGTTTTTAACAAGGGTAAGGCTAACCAGGTAAACGCGGTTAATGGTATTACCCTGGATATTGCCGGTGGCGAGTTCCTGGTTGTAGTAGGTTCTAACGGTTCGGGCAAAACCACGCTGTTGAACTTAGTGGCCGGAAGTGTTTTCCCGGATGCGGGTAGCATTAGTATTGATGATAATGATGTGAGTAAACTGGCTGATTATAAACGTAGCCAGTGGATAGCCCGTGTTTTTCAGAACCCCATGAGTGGTACGGCATCTGACCTCAGTATTTTAGATAATTTCAGGCTGGCTGCCATACGTACCCAAGCCAAAGGTTTATCAATCGGTATCAACGATAAATTTAAGCAGCAGGTTCGCGAAAAGATAGAAACACTGGGGATGGGGCTGGAGAATAAGATAGAACAACCTATGGGGACGCTCTCGGGCGGGCAGCGGCAGGCTTTAACACTACTCATGAGCGTAATGGATAGCTGTAAAGTTTTATTGCTGGATGAACCCACTGCAGCACTCGACCCAAGATCTGCAGATGTGGTGATGCGTACTGCCGACAAGCTGATAGCAGATTTCAAACTGACTGCAATTTTGATCACCCATAACCTGAAAGATGCCTACAATTATGGCACCCGGATCATCCAAATGGGTGAGGGGCTGGTATTACGCGATCTGAACAACAAACAAAAGTCAGATTTAAAGCAAAATGACCTTTTTGACTGGTTCAGTTAAAAAATGGCAAAGTAATTGTATAGACATTGGTCTATGAAAAACAATAATTTTGAAGCCATACTCGACGCTTACCAGTTAGTAAGTGGCGCTAAGATAAAAGGAAAAAAACAAGACGAAATTTTTGAACTGGGCACCTACGATGCTTTAAAAAGAGGATACATTTTGTACCCTTTGGAGCATGGTGTAAAGTATGATGATTTCAGTGTCATGATATCTGAAAAGGAGTTAAAGACTAACTTTTTAATAGAATCTACAAAGGCAAATGCAATAGCAGCGTAATTTTTAGTGGCGGCTCAACAGGCTTAACGTATCTTATTTTCTGTGTAAAATAGCTTGTTTAGCCATTTTTGACTTAAAGTTCATCTTATTTCAGATGAACCTATCTCTCTTGTGCACATCGTGTATTTTGCAATATCTCGTAATTAGCGTAAATTTGTATAAATAAATGATGCCGTTTAATAATTCATTCTGCGAAAAACATGAACTATGGTTTAGGATCAACCAGCAGAAGAGTTGTGCATCAACCATACTTTTCTCAGGTCCGTTTTAGCAATATCATTATCCGGGCAGAATATTATTTATCATTATTTATTGAACCGAAGTTTGCATGAAGCAGGCTTGGCACACTTTAAAATTTATGGACGCTTATTATACAATAGAAGAGAAATATCTGCGGGCTGTGGATAAGCTATCGTATGGCAAAACCACTAAAGGACTTAAATTGCTTAACGAGATCATCAGCAACGATCCTTTATATGCACGCGCACACCACCGGTTGGGTATGATATATTACTATGAAATTAAGGATTACCAAACCGCAGGTTATCATTTTAAAACCTGTATGGAGCTGGAACCTTCGTTCCCTGATAACTATACTGATTACCTTGATCTGCTGGTGTTTTTAAACATGGAAAAATCGGTACATAACGTATCTGTTAAGGCGCTAAATACTCCCGGCGCGGATACTGCCGGTATTTATGATCTGTTAGGTTTATTTTACGAAAAAAATAAACAATGGACAAAAGCTTTGGATGCCTACCAAAAAGCATTTATGGAGGTTACCCAAAATGCCGAAAAAGCAGATATTGAACTGAGCCTGAAAAGGGTTCGCTCTAAAATGCAGCAAACCCAGGCTTATAATTATCACGTTACAGAGTAAGCAGGTATTATAAAACAAAAAGAGCGGGCATTATACCCGCTCTTTTGTTTTAGTGCTTTCGGTTTTATTTTTTGTTGGTTGCCCTAACAGCCTTAACCTGCGCCATAGTTATAGCAGGCGCTTTGTTACCAAAGCTGTTACGTACAAATGTGAGTACGTCGGCAATTTCCTGGTCTTTTAAAAAGTCGTGAGATGCCATGCTGTTTGAGTATTTGTCGCCGTTGATCTCCACATCTTCGTCAAAGCCGTTTAATACAATTTTTATCAGCTTGGTTTTGTCGCCTAAAACATAAGTGGTTTTAACCAGCGGTGGGTTCATATGTGGCACGCCCAAACCATCGGCCTGGTGGCAGGAAACACAGTATTGTGAAAACACCTTTTGCCCGGCAGCTACAGAAGCCTTTAAGCCAACAGCGGGGCTCTTTTTAAGAGTTTTATGTTTAGTTTGAGCTTGTAATGCGGCAGTTGATAATACAAATGCCAGTATCAGTAAAGAGAATTTTTTAAGGTGCATTGTTATTTTTTATAGGTTATTTTATAAATAGTTCCCTGGCTATCGTCAGTTACATAAAGTGAACCATCGGGGCCCTGGGCTAATCCACAAGGGCGGTGTTCGGCACGGCCTGAAGCTGTGTTGGCGGCAGATCCTGAAAAGCCGTCAGCGAAAACTTCCCACTGGCCGGCAGGTTTACCATCTTTAAAAGGCTGAAATACTACAAAGTAGCCAGCTTGTGGTTCAGGTGCGCGGTTCCATGAGCCGTGGAAAGCGATGAAAGCGCCATTCTTATATTTTTCAGGGAATTGATCGCCTGTGTAAAACAGCAGGCCGTTTGGCGCAAGGTGACCCGGGAAGGCCGCAACCGGATCAATAGCATCCTGTCCACCTTCTTTTTTGCCATCGCCGCCATACTCGGGCGCTAACATTTTTTTGTGCTGTTCCTGGTCATAATACATATAAGGCCAGCCCGCATTATCACCTTTTTTTAAGGCATACATACATTCGGCAGGTAAAATTGCCGATTGTTGTACAGTATAAAAATCCGGCCAAAGGTCATGCAACTGATCGCGGCCATGCTGCATCACAAAGAGCTGATTGTTTTGCTGGTTCCAGTCCATACCCACCACGTTGCGTAGGCCTGTAGCATAACGTACGCCATCACCATAGTGCTGGTTAAGTTTATCGGCCTTAAACTGCCATATACCGCCTGCCGAATCCAGAATAGGGCAACCCTTGCGGCCTGGCGAACCCTTTTTACGGTCTTCTACCTGGCATGAGTTGGAGTAAGCGCCGATGTTAACATATAGGTTGCCATCGTTATCAAGGGTAATAGCTTTAGGCTCATGCTGCCTGCGGCTGATTAACCCGGTTACAATTTTTTCAGGCTGATCGGGATTGATCACTTCATTTTTATCATTCAGTTTAAAACGAAAAACTTCTTCATCAGATGAAGCATACAGGTATCCATTTTTAACAAATACACCTGTACCGCCAAATGTACCAAAGCTGTTTTTTACAGTAGTTTTGTCGCCTTCCTGTTGTAAAAACAAAATGCCTTTACCATTTTTTGCACGGCTCAACTTAACATAAATAGTGCCTTGCGGGGTAACGGCAATTTCGCGGGTGCCGCCAAGTTTATCGGCTATGATAGCCGCGTTAAAGCCTTCGGGCAATTTTAAACCAGCGCCTCCATCTGTAGTGGGCGATGTTGTGGTCGGGTTTTCATTATTAGTTGCAGGTCCTGGGTCTTTACAAGCGTTAAAAAGTATAAAACTCGTTATCGCTGCAGCGGGCAGCAATAAGGAAAGCAGTTTTCTATTCTTCATGGCAGTTGATTTACGGTTACCAAATTAAATAAATATACAGTGAATATCGAAATGTGTTTTGTACTAATGCTATGACAATAAAATAGCTGCATTAAACCATTACCTACCTGTACCGTCATAGTTATATAAACTTACAATTATGAAAAAGTTAATCTTATTATCAGCAATAGCATCAGGTACCCTGTTTTTTGCCAATGCAGTACAAGCGCAAATATCTATACATGTTGGTTTAAATATACCTGTGCACCGTGTTTATACCCCGCGCCCGGTGGTAGTTGAAGAGGCCCCGGTGGTTTATGACGACCAAAACATACCCGCTGATTATAGTGATGACTATTATTATTTGCCCGAGGTTGAGGCCTATTACAGTGTGCCAAACCATTGCTATTATTATAACAATGGCAGCGCTTGGGTAAGTGGGGTTTACCTGCCGGGTGCTTATCGTAATTATAACTGGCGCACCGCGGTGAGGTATGAGGTTCGTGCTCCGCGACCATATTTGCATCATGATATGTACAGGTCAAGATGGGGTGGTTATGCAGGTGGTCGGGTTAACTGGAATAACCGATACGATAGGAGATATAACGGGGGCTATGCCTACAGCAGTCGTGATAACCGTGGCTGGGGCAATTATAACCGCGACCGGAGCAATTGGGGTAGAGGGAATGATAACCGTAACAGGGATAACTGGAACAGAGGAAATGATAACCGTAACAGGGATAACTGGAACAGATCAAACAATAATCGTGGTAATTGGGGAGACCGATCAAATCAGAACGATAATCATAACCGCGGCAACTGGGATAGGGCAAATCAAAACAATAACCGGGTAAATAATAACAACGAACGCTTTGCTCAAAACCGCGTAGGTTATGGCACCCGCCATTAAAATATGGATTTAATAAGATATGTATTAATTTAATTCCCTATAAATGCATATACGAAAAGGCCGCCCGTTACAGGCGGTCTTTTTTTGTGAAGTTTACATAAGTATCTCCTCATTTTTAAAGATCAATTGGCGTAATGGGCTTTTTATTGAAATTTATAGCTAACTTATAGTAGAAACCCTCTTTTCTGTTACCATATATATCATATATTTGGATAACTAATATTAAGCATTTGAAGAAGAAATTATCTATTGTTGATATAGCCAATAGCCTTAACATATCTAAAACCACCGTATCGTTTATCCTAAATGGACGGGCGCGCGAAAAAAGGATAAGTGAGGAATTGGTTGACCGTGTTTTAAAATATGTAAAAGAAGTTGGCTATAAACCCAATTCTCTGGCCAAGAGTCTGCGTACAGGTAAATCAAATATTATAGGTTTATTGGTGGAGGATATATCCAATACGTTTTTTGCCAGTATAGCAAGGCAAATAGAAGACCGTGCCTACAAAAACGGCTATAAAATTATTTACAGCAGCACTGATAACGATACCCAGAAAACCCAGGAGTTAATTGCCATGTTTCGCGACAGGCATGTTGACGGATATATCATTGTGCCGCCACCAAACATTGAAGAGGATATAAGCGGATTGATACGTGATGGTTTGCCTGTTGTACTTTTTGACAGGCATTTGCCCAATGTGGAAACCGATTATGTACTGGTTGATAATTTATTCAGCACCTATAATGCTACCCGTTATTTGATTGATAAAGGATATAAAAACGTAGCATTTATTAGTATTGATGCAGAGCAAAGCCAAATGTTAGACAGGCTTGATGGCTATAAAAAGGCTATGAACGAAAGTAAGCTGAAGATCAATACCCAGGAGCTTGATTTTTTCCAGGATAAAAAATTGGTGACAAGCCAGATTGTTGATTTTTTAAATGAACATCAGGAAATAGATGCCATTCTGTTTGGAAATAACCGCCTGGCTACCTGCGGACTTAAAGCACTCAGAAATTTAAATAAAAGAGTGCCTGAAGATATAGCCCTGATATCATTTGATGATTATGAGGTTTTTGAATTAAGCAATCCTCCGATCACGGCTATAGCTCAACCTATTGATAATATTGCCGACCAGGTGATCACGATATTATTAAACAGGCTTAATAACACACCAGAAAATGATAATAAACAACGCGTTATATTGCCAACCGATCTAAAGGTCAGGAAATCAACCTGAGCGTGGTAAGATAAGAAGAACTTTAGAAGGAGTATATTACAATACTCCTTCTAAAATCTTCCATACATTTTCGGCCACAATTTTAGCACCTTTGGCTGTAGGGTGTATACCATCGCCCTGGTTTAGTTCGGGTACGCCACCCACTCCCTGTAAAAGGAAAGGCACCAACGGAATATTGTTTTTTGCTGCGAGTGCCGGAAACACCGCCTTAAATTTATTGGTATAATCGGCACCCATATTTGGCGGAACCTGCATACCCAACAGTACTATTTTAGCTTGAGGGTATTTGGCTTTAACCTTGTCAATAATGCTTTGCAGGTTTTTAGTGGTTTCTGTCGCAGGTATACCACGCAAACCATCATTAGCACCAAGTTCCAGTATAAAAACATCAAACTTTTGTTTTAGCAACCAATCAATGCGGCCGTTGCCTCCGGCAGTGGTTTCGCCGCTGAGGCCGGCATTAATCACTTTGTAGGGCAGCTTTAATGAGTCTATCTTATTCTTAATAACCCCCGGAAATGCTTCAGACGGATCATCCAGCCCATACCCGGCGGTAATGCTATCACCAAAAAACAAAGCTATCTTTTTTGAGGATGAATCAGCTTTAGTTTCGGTTGTGGCACTTTGCGATGTCTCCCCATTGGCGGGCTTCTTGTTTTCGCCACATGAGGCCAGTACAATAGATGCGAATAATATAATGGCTAACCTGATTTGATGCATATAATTAAGCGTTGGTTCTTAATATTTCAAGCGGTGGTTTATTTAAAATTCCCCTGCTATTTAACAAGCCAATGATAACAGTTAGTATGGATATTATAAAAAATAAAATCAGGGCCGGTAAATAACTTACCGTATAGGGTACCTCAAAACTATACTTGGCTAATAGCCAGCTGCCGCCAAAGGCAATGGCTATACCGGTAAGTGCCGATAAACTACCTAAAAATAAATACTCCAGTGCGGTGATCACCAATATCTGTTTTCGGCTGGCACCCAGGGTACGCAGTAAAACACTCTCCTGTATGCGCTGGTACTTGCTGATGCGCAACGAAGCAATAAGCACCACTACACCCGTTAAAATACTAAAGGCGCTCATAAAACGTATTACATAGCTTATTTTGCTCAGCAGTTCATCGAGTACACTTAAAATAAGGCCGAGATCAATAATAGATACATTGGGGAAGTTCCGCACCACTGCCCGCTGAAAAGTCGCTGATACTTTGTTGGAGGGTACATGGGTGAGCAGTACTTGAAATTGTGGTGCATCTTCCAGCACCCCGGTCGGGAAAACTACCTGAAAATTGGTTTGTACCTTACCCCAGTTAACCTTGCGAATGCTACTCACATGCGTTGGCATTTGCACGCCCTGTACGTTGAATACTATTTTATCACCAATTTTGAGATTAGCACGTTTGGCCAGGTTTTCTTCAACAGATACCGGCACATCTTTTCCGGGTTGCGCTTTGCCAATCCAGGTGCCGTCTGTTAGTTTTTCTGATTCTGAAAGTGAATCGCGGAAGGTTACCCGGTACTCGTAGGCAAAAACACCATGTGATATTTTAATGGTCGAATCTTTTTGCAGGTCGGCTGCGGTTATGCTATTGATTTGTTCAATACGCAGGGTTACAATAGGTACTTGCTGCAATATGGGTAAACCCTGCTTGCGGGCTAAATTGGCAACAGAATCTTTCTGACTATTCTGTATATCAAACAATATCATGTTTGACTGATTGCCGCTGGCCGATAAACTAACCTGACCGATCAATATGCTCTGTATAAAAAACAGGATACATATAAACATGGTACTTAACCCGATAGAAACCATCAGGATAAGGGTTTGGTTATTGGGGCGGTACAAGTTGGCAAAGCCTTGTCGCCATAGATAACTCCATGAATCGTTAATGAGCAGTTTCATTACCCGCATTAACAACCAGGCTACGGCGGCCAGTATCATAAATGCGGCCAGTATGCCCAGGGTGAAAAACAGGCTGCCCAGCCAGCTATTTAGCTGTAAATAGGTAAAGCATATAATAAATAGGGTAATCAGTAAATACACCAACCAGCGCAATGGATCGCGCGAAGGATTTACCGTATCAAAAGACATGCGCAGCGTATTTAACGGCGATATATTACGGATAGATATGAGCGGCAACATAGCGAAGAGCAGGGAAATGATAACACCCAGTAAAATGCCCTGCCCAATAGCCATCCACGATATTTGAACCGATATGGCGAATGGCAAAAAATCTTTAAACAACAAGGGCAGTAAGTGTTGTATGGCTGTACCCAAAACTGCTCCAATAACCGAACCAATGAGCCCGATGCCCACTATTTGTATCAGGTATATTAAAAATGCCTCGGCTGATTTAACACCCAGGCATCGCATAATAGCTATGGAGGCAATTTTTTCGCGAACATAAATATGTACCGCGCTGGCTACACCAACACAACCCAGCAGCAAAGCAACAAAACCTACTAATGATAAAAACTTGCTCAGGTCGCCGAAGTTACGACCGGTATTTTCTTTACGGCCTTCAACGGTTTCATACCGCATGCCTGCTTTGTCCAAAGTTGGGTCAATTTTTTTGGTGAGCCTGTCCATATTTACAGGCTTGCGGTACTTATAAAAGAAGCTATAATTAACCCGGCTGCCTATTTTTAAAAGCCCGGTTTGCGCAAGGTACTGCATGGGTATATAAACCACCGGAGCAATGCCGGCTACCACACCGCTTTGGCCCGGAGCCCGATTTAAAATGCCGGTGATTAAAAACTGACTATTCCCAATTTTTATGGAATCGCCGAGGTGGACGTTAAACTGCAGCATCAGGGTTTTATCAACCAGGGCCATCTTGCCTTTTTTAAAGGAAGTTCCGGCTTCTACAGGTGTTGTCTCTATAGCGCCATAGTAGGGGAAACCGCCTTGCAGTGCACGTACCTGTACCAACCGGGTATCTTTACTTTTTGGGAAATAGGCCATAGAAGCAAAGCTGCGTTCCTGTGATCGTTCATCGCCCAAAGAATCAAGCAATTGTTTGAGCGAACCGGTTGGTAGCTTATTTCCCGATATAGATAGATCGGCCCCTATCAATGTAGCTGCCTGGCCATTAATATCATTTTGTACATTGTATTTGAACGAATAAATAGCCACCAGCGCGGCTATACCAAATACAATGGCCGATATAAAGAGGAATAGTCGGGAGTGGTTTTTACGGCTATCGCGCCAAGCCATGTTAAGCAGCCAGCGGAAGTTTATTTTTCGATGGTAATTAACAGTGTTGGTTTCCATAGCAGACCTATCCGTTAATTGTTTTTTCGTCGGCTATTAGTTTTCCGCCTTTTATCCTGATAATACGCTGGGTTTTAGCTGCCAGATCCAGATCATGCGTTACCAGTACCAGTGTGGTACCTGCCTCTTTATTGAGGTCAAATATCAGCTTTACTACCTTTTCGCTGGTTTCGGCATCCAGATTACCGGTAGGTTCATCGGCAAATAAAATTTTAGGCGCGTTTGAAAAAGCTCTGGCTAATGATACCCGCTGCTGTTCGCCGCCCGATAGTTGCGAAGGGTAGTGGTGGCCTCGTTCGGCTAAACCAACTTTATCCAGCAGGTCGAGGGCTTTAGCCTTAATGTTTTTTTCGTTGCGCAGCTCCAGCGGAACCATTACATTCTCTAATGCTGTAAGGGTTGGGAGCAACTGAAAGTTTTGAAATATAAAACCAACATGCTGGTTACGAACCTGCGCGCGTTGATCTTCGGTTAAATTACTGAGGTTGATATTGTTCAATTGTACAGAGCCCGAACTTGAACGATCAAGCCCGGCGCACAAGCCCAGCAGCGTTGTTTTGCCACTGCCTGACGGGCCTACAATGGCATTGGTTGAGCCTGTTACAATGGTGAAGTTTATATCGCTGAGCACAGTAAGCGTGCGGCCTGCACTTTGATACGTTTTGCTCAGATTGGTGATGTTGAGTATAGTTTCCAAACAGTATAATTTTAGGATATAGATGCTGCAAGAATATATTTGTTACCAGTATGGCACGCATAAACACCCATCAATTGTGCCATTTATTGTTTAATGACTTTAAAAGTACAATTTACAGTTTGGCCTTCAGTGCTTCTTTGGCACCATTTTGCCACTCGGGTTGTAAAATACTCAATATAATAGAGTCGCGGCGACCTCCTTCTCTGAGCGGCATGTGGCTCCGGAGTATACCCTCTACGGTGCAGCCAATGCTTTTCATGGCGGCAATGCTAAGGTCGTTTCGTGCATCAGCCCTGAACTCAACCCGTTTCATATCCAAATTTTCAAAGGCAAATTGAAGCAATAAATATTTGCAGTGTTTATTAAGGCCGGTACCCCTGAATTTTTCGCCATACCAGGTATAACCTAACTGCAATGTTTCATAGGCTACTTGTATATCATAAAAACGGGTACAACCGGCGTAGGCTTTGGTTGTCTTATCGTAAACAATGAAAGGATACTCTTTCCCTTCGTCGCGAGCCCTTAATGCCGCATCTATATAAATGCGCATGCCATCATTGCCTTTAGGGCTGGTTTGTGAATATTTCCAGGTATCGGGTTCGTTGATGGCAAAGGGTAATAGGTTTTTAAGGTCGGTGCTTTGTAAGGGTCTTAGCAATACCCTGTCATCCTCTAAAATATAAGCCGCTTCGGGATCAAATGGTGCGATCATAGTAACAAAGTATTTGTAGCTAATTTATTATTATTTCCCGGCAGCTAAGTTCTTTGTTTAAAACTTCAGGATCTATCGGCCATCACCTGATCGTACATTTGGTCAAAAGGTTTGTTTTTTACCTCAATGGCCACGGTTGAGTTGCGTTGCTCGCAATATTTAAGCATCTCAAAGCAATCCATAATTACATCGTCGTCAATACCTTTAAAAGTCATTTCTACTACTTTGCCAGATACCTTGTAGTACTCATCCAAAGCTTTTAGTCCTTTATCAGTGATGGTGATCAGCTTGGCGCGCTTATCATCGGGAGAGGTGCGTTCGCTAACCTTTTGCTCGCGTATCAGCCGGTTGATCACTTCCATGCCGGTGGTTGTTTCGGCAAACATGTGGTTGATGAGATCGCTTTTGCGAACTTCACCCAGATTAAGCAAGCTATTCAGATAGTAAAAACTTTCGGCCGGAGGGGCATCTATATGATTAACTGCTGCCCGGAAGTAGAGGGAATAGGCACTTAAAATACGGCCCATAGTTTTAAGTAAATGAGCGCCATTCATGATGCGTTCGCCAGCTTTACCTGGAGTTTTGGGTTTAGGCCGTTGTTTTTGAAGGTAATACCTGCAAAATGCTTCTACGCTATGATCGGAGCTGGCCTCTTCAAAAGCCGACCATTCCTGTACTAACTCAACTATGGGTTTCATTTATTCCTGTTTGGTTGTAAAAATAAAAAATTATTTCCAAATAGTTTTATTTGTTACCAAATAGTAATATATTTGAAATTATGTTTCAGTTTGGTAGTATTTTGCTTATTGCTTAAATATTTTACTCTGTGTAGAAAATGTTTTAATTACTTAATCGTCATCATAATAAAGCGTAATTTGGTAAGGATATTCTTATCAATCCTGATAGAAGAGAAATATGCAAACACAAGATCTTAAAAAAAACAGCAAAAAACCGCCTGGCGTATTTAGCTTGTTAAAACCTTACACAGGGTTGGTTACTTTACTTTTATTATTTGCCTTATTAAGTAATGGAGTGAATTTGTGGTTGCCTAAAGTAATTGCCAGTGGTATTGATGATTACGCGCAGCAGCATTTTGTTTTGAATGATATTATCAAAAAGTTCTCGATAGCTGTAGTGGTGATCTTTATTTTTAGTTACCTGCAAACTATTATTCAAACTTACGCATCTGAACGGGTTGCACGTGATCTGCGATCAAGACTTTCTGATAAGATATCCCGTCAAAGCCATGCTTTTATTGAGCAGGCTAACCCGGCAAAACTATTAACAAACCTTACTGCCGATGTTGATTCTATCAAGCTATTTGTATCGCAGGCCCTGGTATCTATCGTATCGTCGTTATTTATCATTATAGGTGCAAGTATATTGTTGTTTACCATCAACTGGAAGCTGGCTTCGGCTGTAATTGCTATTATACCTATTATAGGTGGTACATTTTTTTATGTGCTGAAAAATGTGCGGGCCTTATTTATCAAGAGCCGTGGCGTTATTGACCAGTTGAATAAGGTAATTAATGAAAGCATACTGGGAGCCGCGCTTATCCGGGTAATTAACTCGCAGCAACTGGAATACAATAAGTTTTTGCTGGCTAATACAGAAGCTAAGCAATATGGCTTACGGATACTGGGCTTTTTCGCGGGGCTTATACCCATCGTAACCTTTACCGCTAACATGGCCTCATTAACCATTTTAGTGATGGGTGGTCATTTCGTGATCAGCGGCAGTATGACTTTGGGAAGCTTTGCGGCTTTTAATAGCTATCTTTCGCTTCTGATATTCCCGATATTCATATTAGGATTTATGAGCAACCTGATCGCGCAGGCTTCAGCATCATTTGCCCGAATCAGCACGGTTTTAAATGCACCCGACGTGGCCGAAACTGGTACTTTAACAGAAAACCTGCGCGGTGATGTTGAACTTAAAGAGGTATCCCTTTTTTACGGGCAAAAGCCAGCGCTTAAAAATGTATCATTAAAAGTAGCCGCCGGAGCAAAGATCGCGGTGATAGGGCCAACGGCTGCCGGTAAAACGCAATTGCTTTATTTGCTTACGAATTTGATTAACCCAAGTTCGGGAGAGGTGCTATATGATGACCGCAGTATCGGAGCTTACAATAGCGAAGCCTTTCATAGCCAGGTTGGTTTTGTTTTTCAGGACAGTATTATTTTTAACATGAGTATCCGCGAAAACATTGCTTTTAGCGATACGGTTACTGACGAATCATTACAGAAAGCTATTGATACCGCAGAGTTGAGGGATTTTATAGATAGTCTGCCTGATCATCTAAATACAATAGTATCTGAGCGGGGTTCAAGCCTTTCCGGCGGACAAAAACAACGTATTATGCTGGCCCGGGCATTGGCTGTAAACCCTAATGTATTATTGTTGGATGATTTTACTGCCAGGGTTGATAACCATACCGAAAAAAAGATACTCACCAATATTCAAAAAAATTATCCGGGCTTAACGCTGATATCTGTTACGCAAAAAATAGCCTCCGTTGAGCATTACGACCAGATCATTCTGCTGATGCAGGGTGAAATTGTGGCCCGGGGCGTACATGACGAACTGATGCATACCAGTACCGATTATGTACAGATATTTAATTCGCAGCAAAGTACCAGTAATTACGAACAGGGCCTTGCTCACTAAAAATACGCGTCAATGAATTATGATTTGAATAAGCTGGGCCAGGAACAGCAAAAAACATCAACCTTTGGTGGTCTCAGAAAGTTGATACAGTTGATAGCACATGAAAAGCGCACGCTCATCATCGCTTTAGTAGCCATACTGGTCAACTCAACCCTTAACCTGCTTGGGCCGCTTATTATAGGGCACACTATTGATCGGTATGTACAACACAAGGACTTTACCGGGGTATTGCATAACGCGATTCTTTTGCTTTGTATGTTCCTTACGGCGTTGTTTACCAGCAATAAACAAACCAAGCTAATGGGTGGAGTAGGCCAGCGTATGCTGTTTACCCTTCGTAACTCTATATTTAACAAGTTGCAGCAATTACCCGTAGGCTTTTTTAATCAGAACAAGGCGGGGGATTTGATATCGAGAGTAAACAATGATACGGATAAGCTTAATCAGTTTTTTTCTCAATCGTTAATGCAGTTTATTGGCAATATATCAACTATGGTTGGTGCGGGTGTATTTTTAATCCTGATCAACATTGAGCTGGGCGCTGCTACGCTTTCGCCGGCGGTTATTATCCTTATACTCACGTTGGCTTTATCGCCCTGGATCAAAAGGAAAAACGCGCTTAACCTGAAAAGTGTGGGTGGCATGAGTGCCGAGATACAGGAGAGCCTCAATAACTTTAAAGTGATCATCGCCTTTAACCGCCGCGATTATTTCAGGAAACGCTTTGATACCGCTAATAGAGACAATTATAAAACAGCCATTGGCTCGGGTTTGGCTAATAATATATTTGTGCCCGTTTATGGTTTTTTTGCCAGCATAGCGCAGTTGATAGTGCTTACATTCGGTATTTATTTAATAAGTACAGGTCGGTTTTCTTTAGGTTTGCTGGTGAGTTATTTGTCGTACTCTACCTTGTTTTATAACCCTTTAAGACAACTGGCTGCATTGTGGACAAACTTTCAATTGGCTATGGCCGGTTGGGACAGGATATCGCAGATATTATCTTTGGAGACAGATTTGCCGCAACTGCAGGCAGGCATAACCGAGATGGATTGTGCATTGTTGGAATTCAGGAATGTGCATTTTTGTTATACAGAAGACAGGGAGATACTACATAATATCAGCTTTACACTCGAGCGGGGTAAAACCTATGCCCTGGTTGGCCCTACAGGTGGCGGTAAAACAACCACAGCATCATTAATTGCCCGGTTGTATGATCCATCAAAAGGTTTGGTTCTGCTTGATGGTAAGGACATCCGAACTTACAGCGCTGAAGAACGAACTAAAAAAATAGGCTTTATTTTGCAGGAGCCTTTTCTGTTTACCGGAACTGTTAAGGAGAACATTTTGTATGGCAATGACCTTTACTTAAATCACACCAACGAAGAACTGGAGAAGGTAATTATAGATGCCAATTTAGGTAGTCTGCTGGCCATTTTTGAAGCCGGATTGGATACGGAAGTACTATCGAGCGGCGATAGTATAAGCCTGGGGCAAAAGCAACTGATTGCTTTTATGAGAGCCGTATTGCGTAACCCGGAAATACTTATACTTGATGAAGCTACAGCTAATATTGATACCATTACCGAGCAATTATTGAGTGATATATTGAATAAGCTGCCCGATACCACTACAAGAGTTATTATAGCGCACCGCCTAAACACTATTGAAAATGCTGATGAGATATTCTTTGTTAACTCGGGCGAAGTGATCAGGGCCGGTTCACTTCATGATGCTATGGATATGCTGCTACAGGGCAAAAGGGTTAGTTAGATAAGTTTGCAAATTCTGTTTTAAAAATAGTTGTCTGTATAACACTAAATAATTCCATAATTATTTTTACACTTGTAAATAAACTTAACCCCAATTATGCAGAAGTATAGCGGAGAAACGCGCATTTTAGTGGCGACTGATTGTATCATTTTTGGCTTTGATGGCTTTAAAATAAAACTGCTGGTTGTACAACGCGGCCTTGAACCTGAAAAAAATAAATGGAGTTTGATGGGTGGTTTTATACAGCCAACAGAATCGCCGGATGATGCCGCTAACCGGATACTGGAATTACGTACGGGGCTTAAAAATGTATACATGGAGCAGTTTCATGTATTTGGCCGCCCTGATCGTGACCCGGTAGAAAGAACCCTCTCTATAGCATATTTTGCCCTGATTGATATTCATCAATACGAAAAACAATTAAGTGAAGAGTATCATCCCGAATGGTTTTTGCTCAACGAAATGCCTGATCTGATATTTGACCATGCCGAAATGGTAAGGCTTGCTCTGCGCCAGTTACGCTATAAAGCCGCGCTGCACCCGTTATTGTTTCAGTTATTGCCTGAAAAATTTACCATCCCGCAGTTACAAGCCTTATATGAAGGTGTTTATCAAACCAAATTTGATGACCGCAACTTCAGCCGTAAACTGTTATCAACTGGCTTATTGGTAAAACTACCCGAAAAGGATAAGCTATCATCAAAAAAAGGCGCTTTTTATTACAAACTTGATCAATCACATTACGAGGAGAACTTTGAGTCGTTCCTGAACCTGGTACCAAACCCTGAAAAATTCTTTTAAGCCCGGGATAAACTATCAGGTTAAATTTTTGGGGAGCTGTACTATAAAACTGGCGCCATTACCCACTGAAGATATAACTTCGATGCTGCCCTCGTGTTTTTCTATAATGCCAAATACGATAGACAGGCCCAATCCTGTACCCTCACCAATACCTTTGGTTGTAAAAAAAGGTTCAAATATTCGCTGCTTGGTGGCGTCGCTCATACCTATGCCGGTGTCGGTAATTTCGATAGAAATATGATCAGGAAGATCTTTAGTGATGATCATAATGCTTTCAGAAGTGTGTGCTGCCTTTGCCTTAATGGCATAAATACTGTTGTTGATAAGGTTAATAATAAGCTGACTGATCTTGCCCGGATAGCAGTTTAATGGTTGGAGCTTATCAAATACTGGTTTTATTTCGATGTAATAGGGGATGGTGCTGCGTAAAATAAGCAGATTATTCAGGATCGATTTATTGATGTCTTCTGTTTTTAAAACCTGCTCGTCGGTACTGCTAAAGGTGCGCAGGCTGTTAACAATCTCAGCCGTGCGGTTAGCCCCATCTTCAATCCCGTTCAATAAAATGGTTATTTCCTCTTTGATAAAATCAGGATCTACCTTTCTTTTGTATTCATCAAGCTCCTGTAATAAGTCTGGTCTGCCGGGGTTTTTGATAGCCTCATCATATTTATTCAACAGCAGGATCAGCTCATTAAAATCAAGCCGGAGCGGGCTTATATTTGAACTTACAAAATTAATTGGGTTATTAATTTCATGAGCCACACCGGCAGTGAGCTGGCCTAATGAAGCCATTTTTTCATTATTAGCCAATTGTTTTTGTGTGGCCGTAAGATGATCTATTGATACTGACAGGTTTTTATTGGTATTGATCAGCTCATTTGTGCGCTCTTTTACCTTGTTTTCAAGTATGATATTTTGCTCGGTTATTAAACGTTCATTTTCCTGAGCTACACTCAATGCAAAACTTTGCGATTCGTTTTTTAGCTGCCTGTAAAAGTTTATTTTTTCTGCCAATGCCGCCGAAAACAATATCAATTCAAAAAAAGAGCAGTAAACTACAATATCGGCTGTGAAATTATTATAGGGTACATACCCTTTATTGAGCATAACAGAAACAAGTATGCTTAATAAAAAAAATCCCCAGCCCAGCATGAAAAATTTGGCAGGCTTAAAGCCCTTGAAATACAAATAAGCACCAATAACAAGCAGGCTGGTTGCTGTAAAAGACAAACTTGCCGTTATCAATGTATAAGCAATGGCTGCTTTGCCTAACAAAATAGCCGCAAATGCGAAAAAATAGGGTATATATAACAGCAGGTAGTACTTGTGTAATTGTTTTAAATTTTGTTTAACCTGCAAAAACTCACTGATAAAAAGAAGTATGGAAAGCCCGATTGATGCCCTCACTAAGGGAATAACATAATTATTGATAACAGTAATATTGGCAGTAAACAGGTTTCCGCCATATCCTCTTTTTAAAATCTGAGCTAATCCAAAAAAGGTTATATAACAAACGTAGTAAAGATAACTACGGTCGCCTACGATGAAAAAAAGTAAGAGGTTGTACAAAGCCATGATAACAAACACACCTGCCATAACGCCGACGATTATATTTTCAAGATCACGCTTTTTAAAAAATGCCGATGTGCTGTAAACTTTAATAGCTACAGTGGTTGAAGCAATACTTTTAACATGCAAATAGAAGGTGTTAGATGTACCCGATGCAATTGGAATACTTATAAACGTGTTATTCTGAGCAATAGCGTAACCAGGTGAATACTCCGGGGCCAGATGCTTGAGCACTGTGGATTTATGATCAATATAATACAGGTCAAATTGATCAATTATAGCCGAGCCTGCATTGATGATGAGGGAAGAATCTGTAGTATTGTTTTTTAGGCTGAATTTTAACCAGGTTGATGGCTTTGAGTACTGTAAAACAGTTAATTGATGCTGGATACTATGAAATTTGTTACTGTTGAAAACTTGATTTATAGATAAAACATTGCTGCGTGAATCTTCCAGTTCTTTAAAATATTGGTTAGTTAATAAATTGGATTCATGAGTATTTATGGTAAGGGTATCTGTATTATATGCAAAAGCAATAGCACTTTGCCATATTAAACAGGTCATTATTAGTAGGTATTTCATAGTGAAATTGTAATAAGGATATGATGGTTTAATGATAATAAAAATGTGCAGTAAATTAAACTTTGTATAAATTTACTTTTGAAACCAGTTTATATATTTAATAACCGTTACTAAAGTGATTCTTTATGCCAGTAGGAGTGTTGTATGTTGATGACGAGATAAATAATCTGAATAGCTTTAAAGCAGCTTTTAGACGCGATTTTAATATTTATACGGCCAGCAGCGCCGCGGAAGGCCGAAAAATTTTAGATGGTTATGAAGTTGGTGTTATTATTACCGACCAGCGCATGCCGGTAACTACGGGCATTGAATTTCTGGAATCGATTTTAAACATTTACCCAGATACCATCAGGATTTTATTAACCGGATTTTCTGACATTAACGCGGTTATTGATGCCATAAACCGTGGGCAGGTTTATAAATACCTCGTAAAGCCCTGGCAAAATGACGAACTGCGTATCCACATTCAAAATGCCATAGAAATTTACACCCTCCGTAAAGAAAACAAAGAACTCAATTATAAATTACAAATGGCCAACATGGAATTGGAAACCCTGGCTAAAGCATTCAAATAGGTACCAGGCAGTGCCTTGCCTTAGTTGGTAAGTTTCATTATATTAGTTGTAAAGCCAGAAAATAATGCTTGTCGCTCATTTTTAGGTGCCAGATCAGGTATTATTGATGCTGAAACAGATGCGCAGCATGCGTTTTAGCTCCGGCCCCCTAAAAGGGAAGCTTTAGGGGCGCAGGTTATAAAAAATAAAAAAAGTCCTGTTTCATGAAACAGGACTTTTTCTTTAATAAGGTCATTTGCATATCTTAAATCTGCACATCCAAAACTACCCCTTTAGGAGTCTGGGAGACTACAGCTCCCTTCTGAGCCTTGCTACCGGAATGTTCATTTGTTCTCGGTATTTGGCTACGGTGCGGCGGGCGATGTTGTAGCCGGCATCTTTTAAAATATCAGTCAGCTTTTCATCGGCCAGCGGATGGCGTTTGTCTTCCTTACCTATATGCTCTTCCAGAATTTTTTTAACCTCTTTGTTTGATACCTCCTCGCCACTCTCGGTTTGTATAGCTTCAGAGAAAAATGATTTTAGCAGGAAAGTGCCAAACTCAGTTTGCACATATTTAGAGTTGGCTACCCGCGATACGGTTGAAATATCCATGTTTATCCTGTCGGCAATATCTTTCAGAATCATGGGCTTCAGGTTTTTATCATCGCCCGTTAAAAAAAACTCATATTGATATTGCATAATGGCATTCATGGTTTTTAGCAAAGTTTGCTGGCGCTGCTTAATAGCATCGATAAACCATTTGGCCGAGTCGAGCTTTTGTTTTACAAACTGTACGGCTTCCTTTAACTTCTTGTCTCTTTGCGCAGCCTTGTCATAATGCTGAAACATTTCCTGGTATGAGCGGCTTACACGGAGTTCGGGCGCGTTTTTAGAATTTAAAGTAAGTATAAGTGTACCATCATTATTAGTAATGTGAAAATCAGGTATAACTTGTAGCTGCTTGGTGTTTAGTTCGTTGGAATCGCCTGGTTTGGGATTCAGCTTTAATATCTCATTAATAACAGCCCGCAGCTCATCTGAATTCATGTTTAATGATTTTTCAAGCTTGTCATAATGCTTGCGGGTAAACTCGTCCAAATATTGTTCAACAACAATGATGGCTTTAGCGATGATCGGGTCGTTACTATCTTTTTTACGAAGCTGTATCAGCAAGCATTCCTGCAGACTGCGTGCGCCAACACCAGCGGGATCAAAACTTTGGATCACTTTCAGCATATCTTCAACTTCTTCATCCTCAGCCATTACGTTTTGCGAAAAAGCGAGATCGTCGGTTAATGACATGATGGGGCGGCGCAGATAGCCATCATCATCCAGGCTGCCAATTATTTGCTGGCCTATTTTAAAATCCTTATCACTTAACGGCAAAAGATCCAGTTGCAGTTGCAGGCTTTCAAAAAATGAATTCTGTACGGCAATAGGTATTTCTTTACGTTCATCCTCATCATCGCCGTTTTGGTCATAGCGCGATCCGTAGTCGTTTACATTATCTTCCTGCAGGTAATCATCAATATTGAACTCATCCATCTCGCTTTTTTCCTCGTCGTTATTGTAATTGTCTTCGTCGGGGTCACGGTCAGGGTATTGTTCTTCAGGTTCGCTTAAGTTAGTAAGGCTTAAATCTTCAAGTGCGGGATTTTCTTCAAGTTCCTCTTTTATACGCGTATCAAGAGAAACTGTAGGTACCTGCAGCAATTTTATAAATTGTATTTGCTGTGGTGAGAGCTTTTGTAATAGTTTTTGTTGAAGATTCTGTTTAAGCATAATTACGATGTGTTCAAAAATACATCAATTACCATTAACTTTAAAATATCTTATGGCATATGAACAATGCTATTAAATATTAAAAAAATTAATTTGTTTGAAAGTACTGAAATTTTATCAGTTACTTTTTTACAACCTCAGGATATATTAGCTATATTTAGGTAAACCAAAATCTTTTTAATCCGTTACCTTTCAATAAACAAAATCTATCATTATGGCAATAATCAAAGAGTTTAAGGAATTCGCCATGCGCGGCAACGTTGTTGATCTGGCAGTAGGTGTTATCATTGGTGCTGCTTTCGGCAAAATAGTTACTTCGTTAGTGAACGATGTTATCATGCCGCCAATTGGCTATTTAACCGGGGGCATTGATTTTAAAAATCTTAAAATTGTGATAAAGCCGGCTGATGCAGCTAATAAGGTAGCAGAAGTTGCTATTACCTACGGAAACTTTATTAATACTGTGATCGAATTCCTGATCATTGCCTTTTGTATTTTTATGGTTGTTAAAGCAATAAATTCGCTCAAAAAACCAGAAGAGGCTGCACCGGCTGCAGAACCGGCTCCAACCAAGGAAGAAGTTTTATTGACCCAGATACGAGATCTGTTAGCTAAAAAAGCATAACCTGGTGCGTGGAGCGGATTTTGAGAGGTATGGTGAAAAGCTGACCAGGAACCCCGCTCCACGCCACCGGTAACCAATTATTGTTGATCTTCTGTCTTGGTATCGGTTAAAATAACGTAGTCGGCCATTTGTTTGAATTTACTCCAGTCCGGGTTTGTAAAACTATCATCGGCATAAGCTGCTATGGTTAGTATCCTTGCATTGGGGGCGTACTTTTTTAGTTGGGCACTGCTCCCAGTTTTTCTTCACTATGAAAACCACCGTTTAGTTGCAGTATTTTAAACTTAGGATGACTTTTTAAGAATTGCGCTATTGACCATGCCATAGTTGCATCCCAAAGGTTTTGCGATTGATATATCTGCATACCCATGATGGCTTCATGGCCTCCCATTGTTTTTACAAATTTATCATAATAAGCCCCGGTAGCTGTGTCAATGGGTAGGGGAGCTATATAGCTTTTGGCTTGCGCGCTCAATTGTTGCAGACTTGCCAACCCATTGCGGGTTACCATATTGGTATATCGGGTAGGAGCATTTGCGGCTATGACAGGCAGATGGTTAAGTTTGGCCAGTTCAACCAATGGCCGATAATCGGTATAGTTTGGCCAGGCGCGGGCATCGCTGATCAGGTTTTTTTCGCGAATAGCATCACTCAGGTATTCGTTTAGTACCAATTGGCAATCGGTCTGGAACATTTCCATCGAAAGCGCGGCCTGTCCTGCATATTTTTCTGTAAGGCTTTTAAATAACGCGTATTCCAGGTTATGGCCGGTTGAATCATTGTGCTCTTCGCCAAAAAATAACACATCGGCCTGGCTGCTTTTGTCAATAATGTCAGCAATTGATGTCGGCTTTTGTGTTAATGTATTATATATTTTATAATGTTTAACCGGTGCATCCTGCCCGAAAACTATTGATGGTAAGTATATTAGAAACAGGATAGTTAATGATTTCATAATGCCGATTTAAAACACGTAATTTACTCAAGAAACATAGAGTGGCAAATATTAAATTAGTATTTGAAATGTTTTAAAATATTACTACATTTGCGCTCTTGTTTTTAAAACGATCGAAATAGAATAAATATATAGTCATGAAAAGAACTTTCCAGCCTTCTCAAAGAAAAAGAAGAAATAAACACGGTTTCCGTGAGCGTATGTCTACTGCTAACGGTAGAAGAGTATTGGCAGCCAGAAGAGCTAAAGGCAGAAAAAGATTAACAGTTTCTGACGAGGGTCGTCACAAAGCATAATCCTGGTTGCTTGGTCCTGGCATAAGGGACATGGACCGTTTATCTGTTAATGTCCGGTTCAAAAATGGCAACTATGTATACTTTTAAAAAAGAAGAACGGTTATGTAATAAAAGGCTTATTGATAAGCTTTTTCATAACGGCTCTTCTTTTTTATGTTATCCCTTTAAAGCTTCGTGGCTGTACAATCCTGAGCCGCAATCTTACCCTGTACAAGTTTTATTTTCGGTTCCTAAAAGGCGTTATAAACATGCTGTTGACCGTAATTTAATAAAAAGGTGCATGCGCGAATCATACAGATTGCACAAGCAACAAAATCTTTATAATTTACTACAAACAGCCGATAAAAAAATTGTGCTGTCAATAGGGTATATCGGTAAAGAAATTGAACCTTACAGCGTAATTGAAAAAAAAATGCTGAAGCTGCTTGGTCAACTTGCCGGACAATTAACTGCTGTAAGCAATATTCCGGTTAAATAGTATGAATGCTGTGGTCAGGATATTGAAAACGCTTGTGGGAAGCATTTTTATATTGCTGATAAAAATATATCAGTATTTTATCTCGCCGCTTACAGGCGCTTCTTGCCGATATACGCCAACCTGTTCCCAATACGGTGTTGAAGCTATAAAAAAACATGGTGCATTTAAAGGCGGATGGTTAACTTTGAAACGAATTGCCAGCTGTCATCCCTGGGGCGGCCACGGTCATGATCCGGTACCCTGATTTAAGTTCTGAGTCATGAGTTTAGAGTGATAGATCATAAGTATCCAAGCCTCAATACTCATAACTCAAACCTTATAACTCAATACTAAAAAGATGAGTGTTATTTTACAAATTGAAACGGCAACCACGTCCTGTTCAGTAGCGCTGGCTATTGATGGCCATATTTCTACTTCTAAACAAATAAACGAGCGTAACATACATGCCGAAGTGATTACCTTGTTTATTGATGAATTAGTTAAAACGGCAGGTATAACGTATGACGATATAGATGCGGTGGCCGTTAGTAGTGGACCGGGGTCGTATACTGGGTTGCGTATTGGGGTATCTACCGCTAAAGGTTTATGTTTTGCCCTTAACAAGCCGCTAATAGCCATTGAAACACTTGAGGCTATGGCTTATGGAGTTTTAAATGATCAGGATATATTGGTTGATAAGGATACGCTTTTGTGCCCAATGATAGATGCCCGACGCATGGAGGTTTATTGTGCTTTGTTTAACCATGCAGGTTTAAAGGTGCGGGCTACCGCGGCAGACATTATTGACGAACACAGTTTTGACGAGTTTTTAAACGCTCAAAAGATTTTATTTTTTGGTGATGGGGCTGATAAATGCGAAGCCATATTAGGAAGCCATCCTAATGCTCAGTTTTTACCTGGATTTGTTAATTCAGCAACCTATCTTACCCAAAAAGCAGCCGAAAAATTCAATAAAAAAGAATTTGAGGATGTGGCTTATTTTGAACCTTATTACCTGAAAGACTTTATTGCCGGAAAAAAAGCTTTGTAACCTATTTATTAGTTTTAAATAGGCGGCCAAATAAACGGCCAAAAAAGCCTTTTTCGCCCATAGGAATGTAGCTGGCATTCATCGGGTGTTCAATTACGCGCCCAAACTTAAGGGCAAATCCTAAATAAAAGTCGCCGCCGGTATATTTGTCTGACTGGCTTATTTGATTTTCGCTCCCTAAGGCGGCTAATGCAAACTTTCCGGTATTAACCAGTCTGTCTGTTCCTATAAAAAATTCAATGTTGGGCGATTTTACCATAAACTGCGTGCCTACGTTGACAAATTTCATATCATCATAAGTGGCAGTAAGTGTAGCTGTGATGTTTCTGTATTGAAAATGATTTACCAACCCGCCGGTAAAACCAGCAAAAAATAATTCTTTTGAGGCTATAAGCGTAGGGGAGTATTTGAACTGGTTATTATCATCGAGCCAATAGCTTTTGGTAGCACTAAGTTCAGCACGGCCATTTATAGGCGTTGTGAATGATTGCATTATGCCATTGTTCTTCAGCAATCTGTGAACGTGGTTGTAAATAGTATCTTCACGATGTGCTGATGAAATGTCATTTATAGTTTCTGTATTATTAAAATCGTAGATGTTTGACCGTTTGCTCCAGTGAATAAATCCAAGATCTTTAACATTCGCCTGTATAGTTATACGATCATCGGTCTTGTATGAGCCTCCTAAAGTGATAGCTGCACCAGGGTTACGGAAAGTTGGTAAATAATCATGAGCTGTCATTTGCCCGGGGATATAACTATCGTAATAGCGTCCCTGCAGGTAAATATCGGCTGCGGGGTTGTTGGGAATATCCCTGTTGAAACTAAGAGCAGATTGATTGATATCAATTTTTTGATATTGTATACCCAGCAGTGCACTCAATTTAAAACCTATAGCAACCTTATTGTTTATCCGTTCGCGATACGAAAAACTCAACTGGTGATATGCCTGGTAAGAATAATGATCATTAAATACATTATCATAATTGTTAAAAGGAAATTTTGACACCCCGTTTAAAATAGCCAATGATTCGTCTGAAAAATAGCCTCGGCTTTCGGCCTTGGTTTGAGCTGAAAATCCCATCTCCACATCACCATTTAAACTGGTGAATGCTTTAAACATGATGGAGTAGGCATTAACATTTGCATTGAAATGGTTATACTTCTTCTGCCCAATTTGTAGTTTACTGGTGTTGTAAAGAGCATTTTCAGAGAATAGCCGGGTTTTAATGCCCTGTTGCATATTGCCTGTTAAATAGCTATTAATATCAAAGTTAGGAACCAGGAAATTAAATGCGTATTGCCTGCTTGAGTCTGGTATAAATGATCTTTGAGATGGATTTTCAAAAGAGTCAAAAAGTGTATTCGTGTTATATTGTGAAAACTGCTGAGCAGATACCGATAAAGAGAAGCATAGGAAGCAAAAAATGATTAAAATTTTATTCATATAATATTTTAGCGAGCCTGCCCACTTTTGGTGATTGCCTTAAAGGTAAGTTTCAAAATCGGTTATCAGTAAAAATATTGTAAATTCCAATAATTGCTTTTAACGTAATTACCAGGATATAGTTTGTGAAATGCTTAATTAAACTTTACTTTTTTACAGTCGTGCTATCTATAGTATTAAGCCTCATGCAGAAATTGGTATAAAAGTTTTTATCTGAAGCGGTAAACTGATATGCCGCTGCATAATAGCTTTTCCAACTGGGTACCTGGTTTTCATATGCATTAAAAAAAGTGTCTTTCAGATCTCTTTTTAATATTGATTGGGAATTTTTAAAGTTGATGAAAAAAGCAACATTACTTCTTTCGGCCAGCAGATCATCAAACTGGTTGTACTGGTCTATCTTACTTATGAACTTGCGGTTGTAATAAGTATCTGAATAACTTTTTAATTCTGATGCTGTTGTAGCCAAAATAAGATAATTATCAACAATCATAAAATAAGGCTTCCTGAAAATACTGAAAGCATCGCCCAATAAATAAAACGGAAGTTTGTCGTAATTGAACTGTCCTATGTTATCATTTGTCATGGTGCTGATATTCATCATGATTGGTAACAGCTTTGAGCCATCCTTAACCGAAACAATGGCATACTTTTCCTGGTAACGGGTAGTAACTACAGCAAATTCATTAGCCAGCAAGTGCTCAAATTCGGATTTTAAAAACAACCCGGTTTCGGCTTTTATTTTAGTGAATAACTGATTCTTCTCATTGCCAATACCTGCATTGATGTGCCACTGGGACAGGTCTGCTGAAAATTTTTGAGGGTCAGAAACAGCAAAGTTGATACTATAAGCAGTAGTTGCCGGAAAAATATCTTTTAAATGATTGGCCACCGGTTGCTGAGCCGCAAATAAATTCAGATAACCGGTAGTGTGGTTATGTTGTATAGTAGTAAAACCATTGAACATGAGCGCATCATTTTTATAGTTTAAACTTAAAGCGGCCAAAGCGGGGAGTAGTTTAAAGCTTTTAAAAATGTCGGTATTTTTGTTTTTGAACAGCTGATCAAACAGGGGTTGCAGTTGGGCGTAATTGATATATAAATTGGCCAGCGAATTTGCATTTTGTTGTTCGGGCAGAGGTACAAAAACATTCGGGTTCTTATCGTCGCGGTATAATATACTTTGGTCAATAAGCTCTTTGGAAAAGCTGCCGGTCAAAATATTATGATCTTTTTTAATGATGTAAAAATGCTTGTTAATGCTTTTAACAAATACGTTATATTCTAACCCAACTGTATTTTGTACGGGCGTTATAGTTAAGCCGCTATTCGGTAGCTTATTTAATTTGGTAAAATCATCAATCTTAAAATCGTTTGTAGCGGGAATAGTTATGAGTAAGTTAACGTCATCACTGTTTGATGGATGTACAGATATAAATATATTTTGGCCCTCAAAAAATTGATCAAGCTGGGAGGCTGCCAGCAATAACCTGCGCACGGTATCCATTGCGGCAAGCTTTTCTTTACCGGCAACGGCGGTTAGGAGTGTGCTGCCTTTAAAAATATCATAAAAGCCTTTCTCGTTATTAAATTCAAATACCGCAGCCGCATTGCCGGGGATAGATCGCATTACCTGACTGGTACGTACTCCCGGCGGAGTTAAATTTTTAAAATAAACAACCGTTATTGTTATAGCTGCGGCAAGCAAAATTAAGGTAGTAACTATCAGTCGTTTCATAGCTGGTTGCTTTACAAAGATAGAATTTTACCCTGCGGCATTAAAGTAATACTTTCAATTGGTTAACTTAGCTTTTTATATCTGCATGAACAAACAAATAATTATCACAGCATCGGTTTTAGGCATGCTGGCCGTAATAACCGGTGCGTTTGGCGCACATGGTTTAAAAGCCGTATTAACCCCAAGTCAGCTCGAAGTATGGCACACCGCTGTACAGTATAACTTTTACCACGTATTTGCTTTGCTATTCCTATCAACCTTTGCAAGGTTTAAAAATAAATTAATAGCCGCTTCCTACTACTTTTTTACTATTGGTATCGTGTTTTTTTCAGGTTCACTATACCTGTTATCGTGCCGTAGTATATTAGGCTGGAACTGGCTTATAGCACTGGGGCCAATTACCCCATTAGGAGGTTTACTGTTTATTTTAGGCTGGTTTACGCTGGCACTTGCCGCCTTTCGGAATAAGTAATTTTGATTTGGGACTTCGGAATTTCGATTTCGGATTTTTGAAGTTTAAGATTTAGAATTTAGTTTTTAGAATTTCCATTAGGATTTAGCATTTAGTTTTTAGAATTTATTTCATCCATGTTAGAGTTTGCTGAAATTGAACATGCCGATCGTAAAACGCTTTTTGCTGAAGTGATTTTGCCGCTCGCGATTTCAAAAAACTACACTTATCGCGTTCCCTACGAGCAAAATGAAGCCATAGCCATAGGTAAAAGGGTGGTTGTGCAATTTGGTAAAAGCAAATTGTATACAGCTATTGTTAAGGAGATCAGTTCGCTGGCGCCCGAAAAATATGAAGCTAAATATATAATCGAAATTCTGGACGATCGCCCTGTTGTAACGCTGCAGCAACTGCATTTTTGGCAATGGCTGGCCGATTATTATATGTGCAACATTGGCGAGGTGATGAACGCGGCCCTTCCTGCTGCTTTGAAACTGGCCAGCGAGGCCAGGATTGTGCTGAATAAGGATTATGATATTGACCGCTCAACCCTGCACGATAAAGAGTTTCTGATTGTAGAGGCGCTGGATATACAACCCGAGCTAACAGTAAGCGATATTGCCAAGCTGCTGGGCCAAAAAACGGTTATGCCTATCCTGAAATTGATGTTTGAAAAAAACATCATCCATATATCTGAAGAGGTAAGCGAGCGTTATAAACCCCGCAAGCGCACTTTTATTTCGCTTAACCCGGTTTATAATAATCCTGAAAACTTGCGGGAGCTTTTCCCGATATTGGAAAAACGGGCACCCAAACAAGCCGATGCGTTGCTTGCTTATATTAAACTGGCCCGTCATCAGAAAGCCGTCACCAAAAATGAATTAATTGAGGAGAGTGGCGCGGGCGAATCAAGCATCAAATCATTAATAGAAAAAGAGATCCTTATTGCTGAGGAAAAAAATGTGAGCCGTCTGCATTTTGAGGAGGAAGAAGATTTTAACAGCAATTTTGAATTAAGTGAACAGCAAACGGAAGCACTTCAAAGTATCCGTAAGCAGTTTCAGGAAAAAGATGTGGTATTGCTGCATGGTGTAACCTCATCCGGGAAAACGCAGCTGTATATTCGCCTCATTGAAGAAATGATGCGTAATGACAGGCAGGTGCTTTACCTGTTGCCTGAAATAGCCCTTACCACTCATATTATTGAAAGACTGCGCATGTATTTCGGTTCCGATATCGGGGTTTACCATTCGCGTTTTAATGATAATGAACGGGTAGAGGTTTGGCAAAAGGTATTAAACAATGATTATAAGGTAATATTAGGTGCACGATCATCCGTGTTTTTGCCCTTTAATGATCTGGGGCTTATTGTAGTTGATGAAGAGCATGAAACATCCTATAAGCAATTTGACCCGGCACCTCGATACAATGCCCGTGATGCTGCTATCTTTTTAGCCAACACGCACCAGGGTAAGGTATTATTGGGTTCGGCTACGCCATCTTTTGAAAGTTTTTATAATGCCCGTAATGGTAAATATGGCTTTGCTGAACTTACGGAGCGTTATGGAGGCGTACAGTTGCCCGAAGTGCAGGTTGTAAGTATAAGTCATGAAACCAAACAAAAAACCATACAATCGCACTTTACCAGTGTGCTGATGGAAGGCATTAACCAGGCGTTGGTTAATAAAGAACAGGTGATCCTGTTTCAGAACCGCAGGGGCTATGCACCGGTACTGATGTGCAAAATATGCGCTTACACGCCTAAATGTATTAATTGTGACGTAAGCCTTACATATCATAAAAGTAGTGGCAAGCTGCATTGTCACTACTGCGGTTATAAAGAGGACTCACCCTCTATTTGTCCGGCTTGCGGATCAACCCATTTAGAATATAAAGGCTTTGGCACCGAGAAAATTGAGGATGAGCTGAGTTTATTATTGCCCGAAGCCCGCATTACCCGTATGGATCTGGATACCACACGCGCCCGGAACTCGCTGCAAACCATGTTGAACAACCTGGAAGAAAAAAAGATAGATATACTGGTGGGAACCCAAATGGTAGCCAAAGGGCTCGATTTTGCTGATGTCACGCTCATTGGTATTATCAATGCTGATAGTATGCTGAAGTTTCCGGATTACCGGGCTAATGAACGCAGTTTCCAGATGTTAGCCCAGGTGAGCGGCAGGGCAGGCCGCCGGGGCAAACAGGGCAAGGTAGTGATACAAACGTATGACCCTAATCATCGGGTTATTAAACAGGTAATTAATAACGATTACAATGATCTGTATTTTACCGAAATGGAAGAGCGGAAAAGTTTTAAGTATCCGCCGTTTTACCGTATCATTAACCTGGACATTAAACATAAAGATCCCGAAGTTTTATACAATCAGGCTAATTATCTGGCTAACGAATTGCGCCGCCATTTTGGCGAAAGGGTGATCGGCCCGGAGTCGCCGCTGATTAGTCGCATCCGTAATTATTATATTAAATCAATCATGCTCAAATTTGAGAAGGATGGAATCTCCATTGTAAAGGCCAAAGCTATTCTTCGCGATATAATAGTCGAATTTCAGACCACTAAATTAAGTAAGGGCAGTATTATACAGCCTGATGTTGATCCTTATTAGACACGATTTTAGGATTAAGAAAGATTTACAGGATTTGAATTGAGGTTGATTTTAAGATTTGTTAGTTTGTACATTAATTAACCTCTTATTATACATTCGTTTAAACTCAAGGCTTAATCCTCCGAAATTTATTAATAACCCGTCTGACAAGTTATAAGCTTCTAAATAATTAATGGCTTGAGCTTTATGTAATTCATTTATTGTTTCAACAGCCTTTAATTCCAGCATAACACATTCTTCCACAAAGAAATCAACTCTGCGATTACCCATTAACTCGTTTCGGTAAAATATTGGTATTTCTTTTTCCCTTTCAAATTTTAGCCCTGCCAGTTTCATCTCTAACGCCAGTGATCTTTGATAAATAATTTCCTGAAATCCACTCCCTAATGTATTGTGAACTTGCATGGCGCAACCAATAATTTTATGTGTTATTGTATTGACCTCATTTGGAGATTTTAAAGACATAGGTTAAAAGCGATAGTTTTAGATTAATGAAGTGATATAGACGTATTAAAGTTAGAGATATTTATTTAGAACAACTGAAAATATACCAATCAGACAAAATCTTTAAAATCCTTCTTAATCCTTAAAT
>NZ_JBCECK010000041.1:0-40204 GCF_039207105.1 Mucilaginibacter sp. | reverse complement strand
TATTGAAATGTAACGATCTGGCTAATAGTTTTTCACAAAACTTATAACCTACCATCCCATTTCCAACAACTACAATGGTTGGTTGAAACATGGCCTGATTTTTTTAAATGTTAAAGCAAAAACTGTTTTTATAATGCATTAAAGCGCGACCTGTAAGCATTATGGTAACAATATTAGCTAATTAAATTAAAAATTGCGAATTTTTGATCTTTAAAAATTGCAATTTTTAATCATTTTTATGATTTTAGCAATATTGATATAGTTTTAAGTCTTATATTTTCTAAATTTTTATGATTTAACTCGTTTTATGTAGTTTGAAATTCACTATAATTGAAATAATTTATGTTTTAAATGAATTTAAAGTGAAAATTTACGACGATAAGATGTTTTTTCTGGATTTTAAGTCGATTCTGGCGATCAAAAATTTATCATAATGAAAGGATTTAAGGTTTTGCAGTAAACTAATTAAAATAAGTATTATGAAAATAAGAATCAAAGGGAACTCATTACGTTACCGCCTTAGTAAAACAGATGTGCAAATGTTTTTTAATAATGGCTACCTGGAAGAGCAAACCGCGTTTGGTAGTAGTTCATTGACTTATGCTTTGCAGGTTTATGAATCCAATGAACTATCGGCCAATTTTGAAAACAATAAGATAACTGTTTTTGTGCCTGAAGAAATAACTACAAATTGGGCAACTACTGATGATGTTGGTTTTCATGAAACTGTCGGAGTACTTCATTTATTGATAGAAAAAGACTTTCAATGTTTGGATAATACTATCGAAGATCAGACTGATAATTACCCCAACCCATCATTAGTTTGTTAGGTGTTTTTGCTTAGGGTGAATTTTTTTCTTATCATTGCACGTCACCAATAAGTACGTTTATATGTAATTATAATTTCTTTCAGGAAAAAATAAATCAGGGGTTTTGCACAAGACCGCTGCAATTATTCACTCTTTAAAGAAAGAAATTATGCTTATTCTACAAGACATTACATATATACATCCCAACAGAGATCTATTGTTTGCCGGTATAGATCTCATCATCAATAAACAAGATAAAACTGCCCTGATAGGCAATAATGGTTCAGGAAAATCAACTTTGCTGAAAATTTTGGCCGGTAGTTTGCACCCGGTCGATGGATTGGTTAAAGCCAGTTCAGTGCCTTATTACGTGCCCCAGATTTTTGGTCAATACAATAATTATACTATTGCCGAGGCGTTGCAGATAGCCCCCAAATTAAAAGCATTGAAGGAAATTCTGGAGGGTGATGTGACTGAGGAGAACATGACCGTACTTGACGATGACTGGGCCATTGAGGAAAGGTGCCGTGAAGCTTTCGCTCATTGGAAGCTGGATGAGTTTGACTTATCGCAAAAAATGGAAACCTTAAGCGGAGGTCAAAGAACGAAGGTGTTTTTGGCTGGTATCAGCATTCATCGCCCCGAAATAGTTTTACTGGATGAGCCAAGTAATCATTTGGATGGGTTTAGCCGCAACATTCTTTATACTTATATAACAACCACTACAAATACTTTAGTGGTAGTGAGCCATGACCGTACGTTATTAAATCTTTTGGATACTGTTTGCGAACTCGGCAAACGCGGTATAACTACCTACGGGGGTAATTATGACTTTTACGCTGAGCAGAAAACGATTGAAGGAGATGCTTTGAATCAAAGTTTAAACAATAAAGAGAAGGCGCTGCGCAAAGCTAAAGAAACTGAAAGGGAGTCAATAGAACGGCAGCAGAAGCTGGATGCCAGGGGAAAGAAAAAGCAGGAAAAGGCAGGCCTGCCCACTATTTCCATGAAAACGTTTAAAAACAATGCCGAGAAAAGTACTTCGAGGATGAAGGGCGTTCATGCCGAAAAGGTAGGTTCCATAGCTCAGGAGCTTAGCCAACTGCGCAAAGAGCTGCCCGATGTGGATAAGATGAAGATGGATTTTGATAACTCCGCACTGCATAACGGGAAAATACTGATAACCGCGAAGGATGTGAATTTTGGATATGCGGATAAACCGTTGTGGAAACTGCCACTGAGCTTTCAAATAAAAAGCGGAGAGCGGTTAGCTGTTAAAGGTTTAAATGGATCTGGAAAAACCACGTTGATAAAAATGATACTGGGTGAACTCGAGCCGGGTTTGGGGACAATTGACCGGGCTGGTGTCAGGGCGATATACATTGATCAGGATTATTCATTAATTGATAATAAACTGAGTGTGTATGAACAGGCGCAACAATTTAACTCCGGTGCACTGCAGGAGCATGATATTAAGATACGTTTAAACCGCTTTTTGTTTACTAAAGAATATTGGGATAAGCCATGTAGTGCACTTAGTGGCGGAGAAAAGATGCGGTTGATGCTTTGTTCATTAACCATAAGCAACCAGGCGCCGGATATTATTGTGTTGGATGAGCCTACCAATAACCTGGATATTCAAAATATTGAAATTTTAACCGCTGCTATAAATCAGTATAAAGGAACGCTTATTGTGATATCGCACGATGAGTATTTTTTAAAGCAAATTAATGTAGAATTATCGATAGTGTTAGATTAATAGTGTTTTTCTGGGTTGATTTATAGTGCTTTACAGAGTAAAATAAAATTTACGTGCCAACAAAACAGGAAGTAGCTGGTTATTACGTGTAGTTATCATTGTGATAGCGCTGATATTATGTAATTATATGCGCCAATACCTTTTATTACTCATTTGCCTGTTACCTGTCACTGTGTTTGCTCAAGCTCCTATCACTACACCTCAAAGCGGGCCGGCTGTGAAGGATACCGCTAACAAAACCGATTTGATTGATATTGCCAAAGATGTATTTCATATATCGCCGCAAAAAGTGCGCACCCAGGGGCAAAAAAAGATATATTTTTCTATTTTACCTGTAAGCGGAGCCGCGCCGGGTGGAAATGGTAGGGCGTTAGTTACCAGTACTACGGCAGGTATGTATCTGGGTCCGGCCAGTACTACCAATTTGTCAAGTGCATCGTTTGCTCCATACTGGAATTTTCACAGCCGTTTTGGTTTGCCTTTACGCTCAAGCGTTTGGCTGCCTGATAATTCGTGGAATATACAGGGGGATGTTCGCTTTTTGGTTTACCCGCAGTATACCTGGGGACTTGGCAGTAGTCACGGTACCGACGAAAAGACATTGGTGAATTACCGATATATCCGGTTTTATCAGGCCGCTTTGAAAAAAATAACGCCTTACTTTTTTGCGGGCTTAGGCTATAATCTGGATTACCATTCCAATGTTGTAAGCGATGACCCTAATATTAACCTGACACAATATACCGGCTATAAATATGGTACAAATGGAAGTTCGGTTTCTTCAGGTATCAGTATGAATGTTTTGTATGATACCCGCAACAATTCTATCAACCCTTTGCCGGGTGCTTATGCCAGTTTGGTTTACCGTGAAAATCCCGGATTTATGGGTAGCGATCGCAGCTGGCATTCTGTTTATATCGATCTTAGAAAATACATTCCGCTAAATCCGTCCAGGCCAGATCAGCAGAATACTTTCGCGGTATGGACTTATTACTGGACTGTTTTAGGCACTAACGCTCCTTATCTCGATTTGCCAAGTATTGGCTGGGATCCGTATAACCGCTCAGGTCGTGGCATGGATCAGAACCGTTACCGTGGCGGTTCATTATTTTACATGGAGGGTGAATACCGCCGCGATATTACCCCGAATGGTTTGCTGGGCTTTGTTCTGTTTGCCAATGTTAATACAGTAAGCGGCTCCGGAACCCTTTTTACCTCCTGGCACCCTGCGGCAGGTACGGGTTTAAGGATCAAATTTAATAAGGGCTCCAATACCAACATCGGCATTGACTATGGCATTAGTAAGGGCTACAGTTCCATTACCCTGGGGCTTGGAGAGGCATTTTAGCAATTCAACGATAGTTTTTGCCCACTCACCGAATAGCACAGCCTGTATCATTCCGGTTAAATTAGTTTTATGATAGTAAAACTCTTATCGGCATGGCAACTTTGATCAAATACCCCAAGCGTAATTCAGAAAAATTGGATACACCAGCTTTTTGGCAACCGGCAAGGGCGGCAGAGAGTGCTCCATTTCCGGGTCAGGTGCTTAGTCCTTATGCCTTTCTGGTTAATATTTCTGAGCGTTCCCTTACCAGGGAAACGGCCATAACCAATGTGCTGGCCACAGCCGGGATAGGCATGTGGAGCTATAGCGTGTATGCCAAAAAATTTCATCTTGACCCCGTTGCCAGCCAGTTTTTTGGGTTAAAGGGCAGTATCACATTTAGCTTAGCAGCATTAATGCGTAAGCTGGTGGAATGGAAACAGGAAGAAGTTTTATCAATAGCCACTACAGCCTGTAAAACAAATCAGGAATTTGAAGCCCAGCTGCTAATTAATAACAAGGAAAATGATTTGTGTAAATGGGTTAAGATAACCGGGAAGTTGTATTGCAATGATGGCATCGCCATGAAAATGATGGGTACCATTACCGATATCACCGCTTTAAAACGAGAAGAAAATTTAAAAAAGGACCTGATGGCTTTTTTAAGCCACGAGCTCAGAACACCGCTGAGTGTTGCAAAAATATATATTCAAAATGCGGGCCGCCTGGCAAAAGATGATCATAATACGGCTATAGAATGTAAAATGACGCAAGCCGATCAGCAAATGGTGTTTATGGCCGGGCTTATTGATAACTTTTTAACATTGTCGCAGGTACAGAATAATCGTTTATCCGTGCATAAAAACGGTTTTTATTTGAATGAGCTCATTGTAGATGTCATGTCGAATATGACTTTTTTGTTTCCGGAGCGGGTTTTCAAATTTGATCTGTCTGAGCCCGTTTGGGTATATGCCGATCAGGATAAGATTGTGCAGGTATTAACTAATTATATTACTAACTCCGTTAAATTTTCGTCCTCAAAAAGCCATGTACATATAGCCTGCAAAAAATCCGGATCAAACGCTATTGTATCTGTTAAGGATAAAGGTTGCGGTATTGAACCGGAAGGGCAAAAATTATTGTTTAATAAGTATTGCCGTGTAGAGCAGGAAAACCAGATCCGTACTAAAGGTTATGGGCTGGGTTTGTTTCTGTGTAGGGAGATCATAGAAAGCCACGATGGAAAGGTTTGGGTAAAAAGTGAGGTAGATAAAGGTTCAACGTTTTACTTCAGTCTGCCTGTTAATGAGGGGGATGATATTGATCTGTTGTCGTAATTACCCTCTCAATTGTCGTATTAGCCCCCTGTTATTTTGCATTGTAGTGCCGATTTTTGTTTTGTCGGTAAACCGTATCTGAAATACGAAATGCAATGGCTAATATTCAATCGTACCTAACCTTTAACGGCAACTGCTTGGAAGCGATGATCTTTTACCAGGAATGCCTGGGCGGCGAACTTATGGTTCAAACCGTAGGCGATTTGCCACTTGCCGACCCCATGCCGCCCTGTATGAAGCAATGCGTTTTGCATGCCACGCTCGTCAAAAACGATATGGTACTTACGGCCTCAGATATGGTGCCCGAAACCGGCTTGGTAAAAGGCAATTCAGTTTCACTGTTATTAAATTGCAAAAGTGAGGCCGAGGCGCAGAATTATTACGATAATTTAGCTGCAGGCGGCGATGCCACCCACCCTTTAAGTGCTACCTTTTGGGGGGCCACTTTCGGCGACCTGACCGATAAGTTTGGTAACCAATGGTTAATAAACTGCGAAAGATAAATTGTGGTAAAAAACCTTAATAATTAATATAATCTTCTGTAAAGCTTCCGTCAGCATACAGGTCAATAATACCATAGCCCGGAGCGGTTTCCCTTCGGTTGCCCTCCCACCAAGCACCACTTACCGCGCCATTGCATATATAAGTAACGTTGTTATAAATCAGCTTTTCGCGGAGATGAATATGTCCGCTCAGGCAAAGTTTAACATTTGGGTGCTTGTAAAACAGGCTGATTATTTTGGCATTGTCGGTATGCATATCACCGCCGTACATTACCCATCGGTTAACGGTATTATCTTCAATAAGATTAGTCGCCGTTAAAACAGGGATATGCGTTAACACCAGTACAGGCATAGTTGAGGGTGTGGTTTGGAGCTCTTGTTCAAGCCAGTTAAATTGTTCGTCGCCCAATTTACCTATATACCAGGTATTGTCAATATCCAGATGAACACTATCCAGGATAATGAATTTCCAGCCATTTTGGGTGAAACTATAGTATGGCTTAACCAAGCCTAACTGATCCATAGAATACTTTTTCCCGTAAATGGCTTGTCCTTTGTCGTCCTCGTTCCACCAGATATCATGATTGCCCAGGCAGTAGCGTACTGGTGCACTACATTCGGCTTTCATGATTGATTTGGAAAGCTGCCACTGATCGTCAATTGTACTGATATTTTCTTTGTTCATATCAAATACAACATCGCCGCCGTTGAGCACAAGATCAACTTTTGGGCTTTGCTGCTGCATGTGGTGTAGGCATTTTACAAATCTGGCAGGCGCGTCAAATTTATTTTTAAGGTGGATATCGGTTAAATGAGCAACCCTTAATACCGGTTGTTTTTTGGCGGATGTGCTAGCGAATGTAAGTGAGGGGACTAATAACAGTCCGCCGATATTTTTAAGGGCCGATCTTCTTTGCATAAACTGAGCTTGAGCACGTAAAAATAGCTTTATCTATGTTTTCTTCAGCTTAATTCATGATTAAATAATCCATAGCTGTGGAATTTGAAAATTCAGCGGTTATGAAAACGGCTAATTGCTACATTTGAAAAAAATACAAAATGATAGCACATCACGTTTTATTCTGGCTAAAAGCCGACACTACTGACGACCAAAAAGCAGCATTCCGCAAAGGTTTGGAAAGCTTAGAGCAAATTGAAACTGTTAAAACTTTTCATGTAGGCACGCCTGCAGCCATTGAGCGTGCAGTGGTTGATACTACTTATACTTTTAGCCTGATCCTGTTTTTTGAAGATATGGCCGGTCATGATGTTTACCAGGTTCATCTGGTACATAAAGCGTTCCTGGATGAGTTCCGTGTTTTCTTTGAAAAAGTGGTTATTTACGATGCCGAATAAGGCAATAGCTTATAATATAGCAAAGCCGCTTTAGTAATAAAGCGGCTTTGTTGTTATTCTTCAGTTACCAAACTGCTTTCCTTTTTTAACAGGGCCAAAACCTCTGTCCATGAATTAGCCCGTTGATGGTGATCAATGTAGGTATTGTGCGCAGCATTAAACATAATGGTTGTGCCTTTAAACTTATCCAGGTTTTTAGGGTGGTCATCTATCATATAATCGGTATTGATCAGGCTTTTATCTCCGCAGAAAACAATGTGAGTCCAGGGAATGAATGGGAAATGCTCTTTGAGCCACTCCAATTTTTCGGGCAGCGACTGCGGAAATTCCATTGCTGCCGATACAATGTAAATCTCATATTCCTTCATTAACTCCGTTATGGCCTCAACGGCCCCGGCATTACCGGCAGGGTGCGGAAAAAGCCCGGCGTAAACGCGAATTTACGGCAGGCATCCTTTTCCGGAAAACCTTCGCCCTCAGGTTTACCTACTATTTGTTCGTAAGGTATCTGAACACCATAAACATTATAATACCAGGCTATAAAATGAGTGTCGGTATCGGCCAAAACCCCATCCATATCTACGGCTATTCTTTTTAAAGTTTTCATGATGCAATAATATGCAATTATTTTCTATAATTTGCAATTTAATGTTAATTTATTGCAAATTTTTGCAATGTTTAATTTATATCTATATTTGTTGATGCTTAAAGCCGAACGCCTTCAGAAAATAGTTGATCAGGTTGCTAAAGAAAATAAAGTGATTCTTGACGACCTGAGCCTGTTGCTTAATGTATCAACCGATACCGTGAGGCGGGATATTAAAGAACTATCGGATAAAGGATTGTTAAAAGCCGTTCGTGGTGGTGCTATCATTAGTTCGCCGGCGCACCCCCACTTTAAAGAACGCCAGCATATTGATACGCAGCAAAAAAAACTGATTGCTCAAAAAGCATTGGAGTTTATTAAACCGGGCCAAGTTTTACTGGTTAATGCCGGTACCACTACCACTGCGGTGGTTTCTGCCTTACCTAAAGATATTGCTTTAACTGTTGTTACCAATAGCTTCCCCGTTGTTTCTGTTTTGGAAGATTATCCGAATGTTACCGTTTTCTTTATAGGTGGCCAGTTGAATAAGCACGCGTTTTCCACCCAGGGGTATGAAACTATTGAGGCCATCCGCAATTTCAGGGCCGACGTATGCCTGCTGGGTATTTGCAGCATTGATCTGAAAACAGGTATTACAGGCTTTACCTATGAGGAAAGCCTGATTGACCGGGCCATGATCGAAACATCAAAATATGTTATCGCTTTATCTACCTATGATAAAATTGGTGCATCAGATCCTTATTATGTTTGCGCAGCTAACGCTATTGATGCCCTGGTTACCGAAAAAGATCCTTCACTGGCCGATCTGGATGGCTTTAAAGATGCCGGAGTAATGATCAAATAAGCCAATTAGCTTATTACTATCGTATTTTAAGGGTAGGTTTATATAAACCGCTGAAAGATAAAGAGTAAATTTATTTTCAGCACAACCCGAAAAATGACCTATAAAAACATCATCCCGGTTGAAAATGCAATTTGCCTGAATGACATAGAGGGCAGGAACGGGCATAAAGCCGTTGTGGTTTGGCTTACGGGTTTAAGCGGCTCAGGCAAATCGGCTATTGCAGCCAATGTGTGTTCAAAGCTGTTTCAACACCATTGCCAGGTATATGTATTGGATGGCGATAACCTCAGATCTGGCTTAAATAGCGACCTATCCTTTACCCGTAAAGACCGTAATGAAAATATCAGAAGAGCCGGCGAGGTGGCTGCCCTCTTTTACCAATCAGGTTCAATTGTACTGTGCTCCTTTATATCGCCTTTTAAAACAGACAGGGATATGGTAAAAGCAATGTTCCCGGAAGACAGATTTATAGAGGTTTACATAGAATGCAGTGTGGAAGAATGCATCAGGAGAGACCCTAAAGGACTTTATAAAAAGGCGTTAAATAATGAAATTCCTGATTTCACGGGTATAAATTCACCTTATGAATGCCCTCAGGATGCGGCACTAACCATCAATACCGAGCTAAATGATATTGATGAGTCGGGAGATCAAATAATGATGTTTTTGAAAAAGAAAAACGTAATTAAGTATGATGTGTAAACCGCTTTTCTCAATACAGTAAGCCGTATCTGATTAAAAGAGGTTTACACACCATTCCTGAATCGTTTATGAACACGCGATGTTATTATAGCTTTTTGAGAAAGCTCTTTACTTCTTTAATTGCGAATTCTTTACTTCTTTTAGCAATCTTATTTTTAATACAATTACAACGCCTGCTATCAATATGGCAGCACCCAGTAATGTAAAGTTTTTACTTGCGTTGGCCTGGTATGCAACAAACAGGCATAATACAATACCCACTGTATAAAGCACATTAAGCACTAACTTAAAGCCCATATTAATATACGTTTAGTGTAGGGTCAATTTCTGAGGCCCAGGCCAAAATACCACCCTGTAAATTATAAAGATTGGTGTAGCCTAATTGCTGCAATTGCATAATGGCAGCTGCGCTGCGTTTTCCGCTGCGGCACATTACCACAACCGGTTTATCTTTACTTACCTTATCGGCCTCAATTAAAATGCCGCCAAGCGGTATTAACTGCCCGCCCAGATTGGAGGTTTCATACTCAAAATCTTCTCTAACATCAATCAGCTGAAAATCTTCGCCTTTATCAAGTTTTTCTTTTAGTTCCTGTACGGTTATCTCGTTCATGTCAAATAAATTATAATCCAAAGGTAGCTTTTTTCTGCATCAAATAATTAAGTCCAAATTTTGTAACAATAGGTGGGTAAGTGCGTTTTATATATAATTTTGCACGGCTATTGCGTTTAAAGGGGCATAAGCTATAAAATAACGATAGTGGGTGAATTGTTTGGTCTGCTAATTGCACTGTCGTAAACAAAAAATATAACACATAAATGAAAAAAGTTACACGCTTTTTCTGGTTTTGTTCAGGAGCGCATATTGATACCCTAAAAAAATATCCTATTGAGCATAACAAATACGTGGGTATTGGCGCAACTATATTTTTCACCGCGTTGTTTGCCTCCCTATCCGGCGGGTATGCTATGTACTTTGTTTTTAACGGCGATGCTTTTGCCGTTGGGTTTGCTATTTTATTTGGGATACTTTGGGGTACTGCCATTTTTAATATGGACCGCTACATTGTATCCAGCATTAATAAGGATGGTACCACCAATCAGCAAATACTGCAGGCCTCGCCGCGTATTTTGCTGGCTATTATGATAGGTGTGGTTATTTCGCGACCGCTTGAACTGAAGATATTTGATAAAGAGATACGCCAGAAGTTAAAAACCGCATACCTGAAAGGGCAGCACCGTAAAATTGATACCCTTGAAAAAACCTATCAGCAAAAATATGCTATGGAGATGGGTAAAAATAACGATTTGAAACAGGAAAAAGATTCATTGGAAAAGGATATCAACCGGTCGCGTTTTCAACTGAATCAAGAGGTTTTCGGTGATAAAACCAACCAAACATCGGGTATAACAGGTTACGGAACCTACGCCAAGCAAAAGCAGCAGGTACTGGAAGAAAAGGAAAACCGCCTGAAAGAAGTCACCCAAAACCTAGGTCAAATGGATAATTACCTTGCCGCCCGAAAGGACTACGAGGGCTTAAACAGCACCCGGCTTTTTTCTGAGTATCAATTAGACAGCCTCACCAAAATAGCAGGTTTCAGCGACAGGAACTGGGCGCTGGGGCAACTCACTTACAATGAAAATGGCTCGCGCGATCTGGATACTTACCTCGCCATTTCGTTTATCGGGTACCTGTTCATCCTGTTTGAATGTTTACCGGTTTTTGTGAAGCTGATGTCGCCCAAGGGGCCATATGATGTAGCCATAGCTAAAACCGCGGAGGCCAATATTTACTTTGCCGAAAAGGATAAAGACCGCGACATAGCGGTTACAGATAATATTTATGATCATAACCTGGATACCGACGTTCAGCGGCGAAAAAAGATCATTACCTCACAATCTGACTATGATTTTGAGCGGCATAGCTATGAGTAATCAAAAGAACAACTGGGTACACTTACGAAGTTTTAAAAACTTCGTAAGTGTTTAACAATAGTATCTATTAACCAATATGCATAGTTCGCTAATAGATCCTTCGTTCCTTAGGATGACAGTGGAAAAAATGATAAGTAAATAAACTACCAGCCTTTAAGCTGTTTAAGATAAGCGGTTAATTCGTCGGCTATAAATTCATGTTCTTTCATATCAGGGTGCCCGCCGCAACCCTGATAATATCTTCGGGAGAAAGCATATTTAAATATTTTTTTATCTCCATTAGCATTGGCTGACTCTGTTATTGCAGTAATATAGCGCTGTAATACAGAGGATAGCTTTTCATCGGCCATAGGGCTGCTTAAGCAAACTATATCCGCGGTGGGATATTTTTGTCTTACGGTTTTTATGAATTTGGTATAAGCATCGCAATACAGAACCGAGTCTTGTACGCCATCGTTCTGCCCCAGACATACGGTAACTACATCTGGCTGGTAACGCTTAAAATCCCAGGCTAAAGAATCAGTGCGGAGGTTAACCTTATCAAATACTTCCGGCATTTCTACATCCATATTACAGCAGCTATGTATCAGCCCGATCCCAGAAACGGAGGTAAGCTGCCATTGCGCGTTGAGGTTGCGTGAAGTACGCGCGCCATAACTCATATAAGCATTATGCTGGTCATACCATTCGCCTTTGCCGCAGGGCATAATAGATTGATCCATACCGGCACCGCTGGTCATGGAGTCGCCAATGTATTCAATCTTACGCATTGGTTGCGGTAATGAAGGCAAAAGCTCCTGGCAGCGGATGCCCACAAAGTCGATATAACCAATGTTCGATTCGGTATTCTTGCAGATCACTATGGTATGCTCACCATCCGATAGTCCTTCTGCAACGGTAATTACATTAACTTTTCCGGTAGTTTGTATGCGATAAGGCGTGTTATTATCAACGGCTATCTCCAGGTAATTATGGTTTTTGCCGTACAAAACCTCGTCGTTAATCAGTAATTCGCATTTTTTACCTTTAAATCGGGCTTTGATATAAACACCAGGTGACCACATCCGGGGTTTTAACGGGTTTGAAAAGTCAACCCGGCCAACGTATTGGATATACGCGTTATTGCCTTTGTATAATTTAAGGTCGTTAGTAAGTATTGCCGCATTGGTATTTAATGATATATGCAGAAATACAATAAAAAGTAAACCGGTTATATACTTCATCGGCGGCCAATATAGGGGTAAAATCAGCTATTTGTCAACCCGTTCAGATACTTTTATAACTTTTGGTAAATAAATTTTTGTTTGGATATAACAAAACAGGCTGCCTCTTTTAAGGAGCAGCCTGTTTTTATTTAAATTTTATAAATATTTTATTGTTGATTCTGATCCTGATCTGCCGGATCATCAGATGGAGTACCTACAATTTTGTAAGCTTTGTTGCCATTGTTGTCTGATGTTTCCTGGTAGTAGTAGCCATCAGGAGATACATACAGCTTTTCGCCGTTGATCTTTATTTTACGGCTGTCATCAGGCAATTGATTCACAACATCACCTATCTGAGGTGCTTGTTGCATATCGCCATTACCTCCGTTGTCGGTATTCAGTTCACCATCTTTACCTGCAATTACGTAGGTTGCTGTACCATCGTCTTTGGTGATTGGTTGGTAGTAAACACCGTTTGACTCGTAATACTGCTCGCCATTGATCATAATAGATTGCGCGTCTGAAGGCAACTTCTTGATCTCGGCACCTACCGGTGGTTCAACTACGGTGTATTGATCATTGTACTGGCGGTAGTATAAACCATCGCTGTAATAGTACTGGTAATCGCCCCAGAAAAATGGGTAATAACCGTAAGGTAAAAAACCTATGCTAAAGCCAAGCCTTGGCAGGTAGTATGAGTTGTAGTAGTTGCGGTACGGATAGTAATAGTGACTACCAAAGTACCCGCCACGGCCACCATAACGGCCATAACCACCTGTGTAAACCCTGCGTCCGTAACCGTAGTTGCCATATGCAGCACGGCCACCGCTGTAAGCACGCCTGTCAACACTGGCATAGCCGCGAGTACCGCTATAGGTACGGGCACCTGTTCCGGTAACAACACGGTTGCCACCAGGTGCTACACCTACGGTATGCCTTTGGGCAAAGCCTGTTGTACGCTGTGGAGCTGCAGTTACACCACTGCGCATGGCACTGCCATAACTACGTTGAGGTGTGGCTATAGCTGAACGCTGTGCACCACCATTAAATGACGGACGTGAGAAAGAACCGCTGGAAGGCCTGGAGTAACCGCCTCCGCCACCGCCACCACCGGATGATCTTGCGCCACCGCCGCCACCACCGCCTCCTCCGCTGCTTCTATGTTGTGCGTTGGCAGTAAAGGCTAAAGACAAACTCAAAAGGCTACCTAATGCGATTGAAAATAAATTCTTATATATCCGTTTCATGATGAAAAATTTTAACTGATCAGCTGGCTTCTTTTGCTGATTTATAATGTATAGACTAATAAATGTTTAAACGGTTTAATGCGTGTTTTAATATTTTTAACAAAAAGCACACCAATTATATTTTTAGCTGCTAAAACGAGTTTTTATACATTATCCAGATCTTCGGCAATAAATAAAAACGGTTGCTCAAATTGCAGGCTAAAAAAACCATCTCGCATGGTTTGGTAATGCATTGGGCCTGTTTGCTGTAGTCCGCTATAGTTTAATAGCGTGGGGCTAAATAATAGGCTGATTGTCTCTCCTGCGGGTTTCCACTTGCTAAAACCCGAATTTACGGTATAAATTTTTTGATTCTCCTGAAATATCACCAGGCTTATCTTATCAGCATATTTAACAAACTCATCCCAATACAATACATCAGTTACGATGTTTACCGCCGGATAGTTGTGCGCTATCAAATATTTTAAAGCTGCTGTTGTTAGCGTGTCATCGCCGTTGGGCAACAATTTGATGTCTGATTGTAATAACCCATTGTACTCGTTCGCGATCACCCAATCTACCTTGATTCCAAAGGAATCCAGTTTTTCGGCTGTGTGTGGTGTGGTGATCACTGTAGGGCTCCATTCCAGCAACTGGCCCAGCTGCTCCTCCGGAAAATGATCGACCCCAAGAACCAATAATGCTGGTTCCTGCTTTTCTCGTACAATGTGGTGCGAAGACATTGTTTAAAAGTAAGCAGATTTAATGAATAATTGATGAAAAATTAAGTATCAAGTAACCGGTGTTAATAAAGCTTCCTGTAAAAAGCTTTCAAAGCTGCCCCGGGATCAGGTGAAAGATTAATGGCGCTTGATACTGCTATGCCGTAGACGCCCGTTTTTAACAATAATTCCACATCCTGTAGCTGAATACCACTTACTGCTATAACGGGAATTTCAACAGCTAATCTTTCTAATTTGCGATAGCCTTCAAATCCAAGCAAGGAGTAATTATTAGGCTTGGTAGCAGTAGCGGCAAAGGGGCCATAGCCGCAATAGTCAACGACACCAAGGCTTTGTATTTTTAGCAGGTCATCGGGGTTGGTAGCCGATGCCCCAAGTGTTTTATCTTCACCAATGGTTTCGCGGATGCTTTCAAAATCGGCGTTCAGGTCTTCGATGTGTACGCCCTGTACATCAACGTGGTTAAGTATTTGATAATGATTGGTAATGATCAGCGTAGTGCCCCAATCGTCACAAATTGTAGCTATTTCGTTTATTTCATCAATCAACTCATTTTCAGGTTTTGTCATACAGCGGTACTGTATCCAGTTGGCTCCTGCCGCGCATGCTGTTTGTACCTGTTGCACATGGCTACGGTCGGCAATATCCTGCGTTAGATAATGAAATTTAGATATGTATTTTTTCATTTTTTTAGTCCGAAAGTCGGTGAAGTCGGGAAGTCCGAAAGTAGTGTATAAATCAGAAAGACGGAAAGTCGGTAAAGTCCGAAAGTTGTTTTTTCTTTCAGACTTTACCGACTTTCGGACTAATAATTAATTTTTTTCCTGAACCAGAACTTCGCTGATAGTTTTGCCTATGTTGCCATTAGGAGCTTGAATATGTAGTAGGGACGCTACGGTAGGCGCAATATCTGTCATATGTGTTTGACGGGTAAGGCTGCCATGTTTAATGCCCCAGCCCATAAATACCAATGGGATATGTGTATCATAAGGATTCCAGGTACCGTGTGTTGTTCCGGTAGTACCGTGGCCCGAATAAATACCCGGTTTTAATATAATTTGAATAACACCACTGTGCTCCACATTGTAACCATTGATAATACGGGTACGTAATTCTTCGGGAAGATTAGCGGTCTGGGCTTTTTGCATATCTACCGCAAAGGCAATTGCCGGTTGTTTTTGCAGGTATTGGATACAGTCTGATTTGATAGCATCTTCACTCAGGCCTTCTTTTTTGATGGCAGCGTTATCAAAATTAACCTGGTAGTTGTCCATGCTGATCACCAGATTTTTAACCTTGTATTTATCTTCCAGCAATTTATTCATTTCGGTTTTGGTAGCAGCATCATTCCAGGTACCGGCAGGTATGTTATGATCAGCCAGAAAAGTGGCGTTATGCGCGGCACCATGATCGGCAGTGATGAAAACCGAATAATTGCCTTTGCCTACAGTTGCGTCAAGGTAACTGAAAAACGAAGCCAGGTCTTTATCAAGTCTTAAATAGGTATCTTCTGCCTCAACAGAATTGGGGCCATACTGGTGACCAACATAATCTGTTGATGAAAGGCTCACTGCTAAAAAGTCGGTAACGGTGTTTTTGCCTAATTGTTCGCCTTCAACAGCAGCACGGGCAAGGTCAAGCGTCATGGTGTTACCAAAAGGAGTCGAGCGGATCATGCCCATTTTGCCATTGTATAATTCAGAAGTTTTAACCGGTAGGGTTGGTGCAGCCGTACCTGGAAATTTGCCTTCGTACTTGCTGCTATTATCTGGGGCGCTTTGCACGTAGGTGTTTATTGGGTAAAGCGGATTCCAGTCCTGTTTCAGGAATTTTTCCGGTTCTTTCTGATCGTTAAACTTTTTAACCCATGCAGGCAGGTCGTTCATGTAATAGGTACTGGTGATCCAGTTTCCACTGGCATCATCAAACCAGTAGGCCGCGTTGGCGGTGTGGCCGGCCGGTAAAATACCGCCCCTGTCTTTCAAAGCGATTCCAATTACTTTTGAGCGGAAATTGGTAGCCAGTCTTAACTCATCGGTAACGGTAGTAACCAGCAAATTGCGCGGCGACATTTGGCCGGCCTTTGAGGTGCTGCCTACTGCCCTAACTGTGCTATCATCTGTGCAGTACATTGATTTACCGGTAGCCTGAATAATAAAATCATTACCGGCAATGCCATGTATAGCCGGTACCGAACCAGTGTAAACGCAGGTATGGCCCGCGGCTGTTACAGTAGGTATATAATCAATATTGGTGTTTTCGCAGGTAAAGCCTTCATTCAATAAGCGTTTAAAACCACCTGTTTGGTAGCGGTCATAATACCTGTAAAGGTAATCCCAGCGCATTTGATCAACCACTAAACCAACCACCAGCTTGGGGCGGGGCAATGTAGCTGCGGTAGAGGGATTTTGATTGACAGCTGCTTTCTTTTTTTGTGCCGATACCGACAAAGAGGCAGCGGATAAGGAAATAATTAACAGGTATTTAAACTTCATAGCTTGTATTTTGAATGGGCCAAATATCAGCAATGAAATTAAAAAGCAATAAAAAATTTATGTTAATAATAGCTTATTGTTACACTAAAATATACTTTTAGTTAAAGGTGAGTAAGGAATGTTGGCTGGCTGTATGCAGATCTCGCCATACCTGGTTCATTTCAGTATCGGGATTTGCTGCTTGTAAGCCGCAGTAAGGATATAGTTGATCAACACATTCCCGGGCGGCTTTGGCAAGCTTGCGGCTTGTGCCACTTACCAGATCGAGCGAGGTGGCGTTACCAACTAAACAGCCTTGCCAGGAGGCATCAACAGCCTGATAAAATTCGGCGCGTGAGGTATTCAGTTCATGGGTTAGGCTGCTGAGGCTTTGACTCATGATAGCCTTTTGAGCAGCGCTTAATTTTTTGCCGCTTGTTTTTTCGGCGAATATGGGTACGCATAGGTCGGTAAAGTGCACCGCGAGGCCTGATATATTGGCCGCCAGCGTAGCTTCTGCCAATTGCAAAAACGGATATTTGTATAGTGGAGCATCAATCACGGTATATTCCGGATCGATTTTAAAGCAGCGGTCTTTTTCAACAAAGAGGTTATGCACTTCGTAGGCATCGCTGCCGGTACCCATCATACCCATAAATTTCCAGGCAGATAAAAGGATTACATCTTTACGGTCGAAAATAAATGGTAAGATCAACGGGTTTCCCTGTTTGTCTAAAACAGTTTCATCACCATTTTTAATAATGCAATTAGCTGTTAAGTGTGTTGCATGATGCACGCCACTGGCGTATTTCCAATGGCCGTTAATAATGTAGCCACCATCAACAATAGTAGCCGTTCCGGTGGATGCGCCGCTGCCTGCCAGGCATAAATGCGGATTAGCAAATAATGCAGGGGCTATTTTGGGCGATAAAAAACCACCAAACCAACCCGCGCCACTGCAAAGTGTTACCACCCAACCTAAACTGCCATTGGCCCAGGCCAGGCTTTCTTCCAGCCTCACCATATCGGGTAGTGCAAGCTGTAACCCGGAGTAAACCTCAGGCACCAGGAACTTGAACCAGCCCTGTTCATATATCAGTTTTAGCTGATCGGGGTGCAGCATGCCAGCCTGCTCGGCCAGCGGAGCAGTTTTGCGTATTGTTTTAACCCATTCGGGCTTGAGGTGGTGTGAGGGATGCATCGAGTTTTAAGTTATAAGTATTGAGTTGTGAGTTGAATTTGTGAGCTACGACAAAACTCATAACTCAGTACTCAAAACTTTTTTTCTCCAATCAAAATAGCCAAAAATGGCCACTACAAATAAAAATAGGGTAAGCAGGGCAAACATGGGCAGGTGTTTGTAAAACAATATAGGTATGGCAAACAGGTTTGATATGTTTAAAAATACCCAGTTCTCTATTTTACGACGGGCTAAAAGCCACATTCCGGCCCATGCTGTTGATGAAATTAGGGCATCCCAAACAGGTACGTTTGACGGCGTAAAATATTTTGCCGGAAGGTTTTTAAGCAGCACATAAAAAAATACCCAGCCCACAACGCATATGGCAATGCTAATAACCCATTCATTTTGGGTTTGCCAGCTGATTTTTACAGGTGGTTCGTTCTTCTTTTTTATCCAATAGATCCATCCATAAATACTCATCACCACATAATACCCATTCAGTATCGATTCGGCATACAAGCCAACATCCAGCAGCAAATAAATAGCTACCGAAGTACCTAAAATGCCGGCAGGATAAAGCCAGATGTTGTTACTGCGGGCCAGCAAAACCTCGGCTATGCCCAAAATAACGGCAAGCCACTGAAGCCAGGTGGTTTCCTGTATTTGTTCAATAAAGAGGTTTAATAAGCTATACATAATTAGTAAAAAATCCTCTCTTTAGAGGGTTATTAGCCTATTGACAGGCAGCTTCATCAAATCAGGCAATTTATCGACTCACCCCGACATCGCTGCGCTTGTCGACCCTCTCTTCAGCTTCGCTGGAAAGAGGATGGGGAGAAACATTTATTATGCTCCTTTGTCTTTTATCCTTAATCCATTTTCCAAACTCCCTCTTTCCGCCGCAGGCGAAGAGAGCGAAGTCCAGTGAAGCGTAGACCGGGTGAGTCATTTGTTTGCCATTCAATTTTAAAAATCATACTTTTTCATGGGTTATTACCCGCCTCAAAAGGAATCGATAACCATTAAAAACTCAGACTCAATGATGCCATAAAGTTCCGTGGCGCCTGCGGGAAAAAGTAGTTATAGTTTACTACATGACCGCTTTCAATATCCGGATATGTTGCGCCATTGGCTTCATACTTTTTGCTGAAGATGTTGTTAACCTGCAAGCCCAAACCAATGTTTTTTATCGACCATGCATTAAAGTTATACCTCAACCTTACATCGCTCACAAAATAGCCTTTCAGGTAGCGGTTCACAGCATAAGGATTGTCAATATTTTCTGGTGCAATGGTAAAACCTTCAGGGTTGCGGTTCATGGTATTATCAATATACTGCCTGCTGATATATTTGCTGATAAACGCTATCTCGCCGCCTTTAACCGGGCTGTAGCTAATTACGCTTGAGCCCACAAACGATGGAGAAAAGGCAATGTCGGTACTCTTAAAGGTCTCGCCCACAAGGGTGCCATCATCATAATTAGAAAAGAATTGTTGATAGTTCTTGATCTTATTGGCACTCCAGGTAGCTGTTACGGCCCAGTTTAACTGGCTGGTAATTTTTACCCTTCCATCCAGCTCCACACCGGCGCGGTAGCTATCCTTTACGTTGGTGCGTATGGGTGAACCCACTTCATTCAAAGCTCCAGTTAATATCAGCTGGTTTTTGTATAGCATGTAAAAGCCGTTAATGCCGCCGCTAAATACCGAACCGCTGATGCGGTAACCCGCTTCAAAATCTTTCAGGTTTTCTGATTTAGGCCTGTTTTGTGGTGGCGAATCGACATAATCATCACGGTTAGGTTCGTGGTTGCCTAACGCGAATGAAGCGTAAATATTGCTATGTTCATTAAACTGGTAGGTGATACCGGCTTTCGGGTTAAAAAAGTTGAGTTCGGCGCTTTGCTGCGCGTTATTCAGGTTTTTATCTATCCCGAAAAACGAATAATAAATATGGCGATACTGCATATCGGCATAAAGCAATACTTTGCTCAGGTGCCATTCGGCACGGGCATAAATGTTAAAATCGTTCTTCTTGGCGCTATCGCGATAGTACTCATAGTTTGGCGACAGGCCAATGTTTTCCTGTGTGCTGATCACATCACCAAAATGTGCGCCTGAGTACTGGTTGTAAGCACCACCCAGGTTTAAGTTCAAATTGCTTTGAGGCTGATATTTTAAAGCATAGGTAACGCCATAAAAATCATTATCCAGCCATAACCTGCGTACCAGGTCGGTAGCGCTGATGGTATTATTACCAACTACAACGGGCGCAATGCCGTAACTGCTTAATGAATCTGCATTTCTGAACTCCTCATAATATCCTTTACCTCTGGTATAGTGCAAAGCGCCGCTAAAGGATAGCTTATCAGATAATTTTTGATCGTACAATAACTGGTAGTGGTTTTGGATATAATGGTCTACCTGATTTTTATAGAAAGAACCGTTGCTCATTAAGCCCAGTTCGTTATAAGTCCGGTTATCGGCACGGGTATTATCGCCAATTACATAATCGGCAATACCGTTCCAGGCCTGGTAGGTAGTTTCATAGCCCGAAAACACATTGGCTCTTAGCGTGCTGTTTTTACCATACCATGCACCGCTCACGAAAAACGATTTCAGGTTAGATGAGGCTCTGTCAATATAACCATCAGAGTGGATGCGTGATAAACGGCCATCCAGACTAAAATGACCGCCCAACAGACCTGTACCGGCACTAACTGTGTTTTTGATAGAGCCATAAGAGCCGGCCGAGGTATTGATATCAGCATAGGCTGTATCCCGGCGGGTAGTGGTTTGTATGTTGATACTACCGCCAAAAGCGCCTGCGCCGTTGGTTGATGTACCCACACCACGCTGGATCTGGATATTATCAACAGATGAGGCAATATCCGGCAGATCCACAAAGTAGGAGCCCTGGCTTTCCGAATCATTATAAGGTATGCCGTTGATAGTAACGTTAATGCGGGTTGCATCAGAACCACGTATGCGGATGCCGGTATAACCAATGCCCGCGCCCGCGTCCGAAGTAGTTACTACAGATGGGGTTTGGTTGAGCAGGTAAGGCAGATCCTGACCAAAGTTGTTTTTCTCCAGGTCTTTTTTACTCAGGTTGGTATATGCGGTTGGCGCGTTTTTACTGGCCCGGGTCGAGCTTATGGTAACTTCCTCGGCGCTCAATGTGCCGGAGCTGAGGGTTATATTAATTATTTCGCTGGCGCGTAAGTTTACATTTTTGGTGATAACCTGGTAGCCTATGTAGCTGGCTTTTAAAGTATAGTTGCCTGGTTTTAAATCATTAAAACCATATTTGCCAGTAGCATCGGCAATGGCATTCAGTACATTGGGGGTAATAGTAACGGTAGCACCGGGCAGTGTTTCGCCTGTAGCGTTAGTAACTTTTCCGGAGATAGAAAGTTGGGCCGATGCCATAGCAGGTAGCAGCAGCATTACGGCGATGGCCGCGAATAAAGATTTCAAAATAATGATAAAAATAAATTAGTTAAACCATCTGCCCGTCAGGGCTCACGTGCAGTACACTTAACCTGGTTACCTCTTCCTACGCCGGCATTACCCGGATCAGGTGCATGGGATTGAGTTGTGAGTGACCAGTTATGAGTTGTGAGTTTATCAAAAAGATAATACTCAAAACTTAAAACTCAATACTCAGAACTGCAATTCCAATGGGTTTGATCTCAGCCTGTCTTTCAGTTTGGTAAAACAATTGTTTTGAACCCAAAGCAAGGCACCCCTTGAGAATTATGCTGCAAAGATAGTTTTTTAGTCCGAAAGTGGAAAAAGTCTGGAAAGTCGGAAAGACCGGAAGACCGAAAGTCAGGAAAAAGAAGGCCTTTGCAGATAAAAACTTCCGGACTTTCGGTCTTCCGGACTTTCGGACTTCCAACTAAAAACTTACTTTAGCAAACTTTTACAAAACTATTACTATGATTAGAACTCACACTTGCGGCGAATTAAATATCAGCAACTTAGGCCAATCGGTTACTTTGTGCGGATGGGTGCAAAAATCGCGCGATTTGGGCGGTACCACATTTATTGACGTGCGCGACCGTTATGGTTTAACTCAATTGGTATTTAATACCGATACTGATGCAGCTTTGCGCGAAACAAGCCGCGAGCTGGGTCGTGAATTTGTAATTAAAGTGACCGGTACCGTGCTTGAACGTACCAACAAGAACCTTAAAATACCTACCGGCGAAATTGAAATTGCCGTTAATGGTATCGAAATATTGAACGCTGCCAAGCTGCCTCCTTTTTTAATTGAGGATGAAACCGATGGTGGTGAAGAATTACGAGCCAAATACCGCTACCTGGATCTGCGTCGTGCGCCGATACGCAACAACCTGGTTCTGCGCCACAAAATGGCCCAGGAAATCCGTAAATATTTAGACGGGCTTGATTTTATTGAGGTGGAAACCCCGGTACTGATCAAATCGACCCCGGAAGGCGCGCGCGACTTTGTGGTGCCAAGCCGCATGAACCCGGGCGAGTTTTACGCCCTGCCGCAATCGCCGCAAACTTTTAAACAATTACTGATGGTAAGCGGGTTCGACCGTTATTTCCAGATCGTTAAATGTTTTAGGGACGAAGACTTGCGTGCCGATCGTCAGCCTGAATTTACACAGATAGATTGCGAGCTATCCTTTATTACCCAGGAAGATATATTAAACATATTTGAAGGCTTAACCCGCCACCTGTTCACTACTATAAAAGGACTTGATCTTGGTGATTTCCCGCGGATGCAATATGCCGATGCCATGCGTTTGTACGGATCAGATAAACCGGATGTACGTTTCGGGATGGAGTTTGTAGAGCTGAACGATATTGTAAAAGGTAAAGGCTTCGGCATTTTTGATAATGCCGAGCTGGTAGTAGGTATCAATGCTAAAGGTTTGGCCAGCTACACCCGTAAACAAATTGATGAGCTAACCGAATGGTTAAAACGCCCGCAAATTGGTGTTACCGGTATGATCTATTGCCGTTATAACGAGGATGGTACTTTAAAATCATCAGTTGATAAATTTTACAGCGAAGATGAGCTGGCCAACTGGGCAGCCGCTTTCAATGCTGAAAAAGGCGACCTGATGCTGGTACTTGCCGGCCAGGCCGATAAAGTACGCAAGCAGCTGAACGAACTGCGCTTAGAGATGGGCAGCCGCTTAGGTCTGCGCGATAAAAACAAATTCGCACCGCTATGGGTGCTTGATTTCCCGCTGTTGGAATGGGATGAAGAAACCAGCCGCTACCATGCTATGCACCACCCGTTCACCTCACCAAAACCTGAAGATATTGATCTGCTGGATACCGATCCGGGAGCCGTACGCGCCAATGCTTATGATCTGGTGATCAATGGTACCGAAGTTGGCGGTGGTTCTATCCGTATCCATGATAGGGCTATGCAGTCGCTGATGTTTAAACACCTGGGCTTTTCGCCGGAAGAGGCACAAAAACAATTTGGCTTTTTAATGGATGCCTTTGAATACGGCGCACCTCCGCATGGTGGCTTAGCTCTTGGGTTTGATCGTCTGGTATCCATTTTTGCAGGGCTGGATTCTATTCGCGACGTGATCGCCTTCCCTAAAAACAACTCGGGCCGTGATGTGATGATCGACTCGCCATCAACCATTGCTGATGCGCAAATGACCGAATTGAAGATCAGGACAACCGTTTAATTCCATTTACAAATATTAAATAAAGCCTTTTCCAGATATCCGGTTTTAACAGATATTTGGGAAAGGCTTTTTAATTAAACAGCTAATGAAAAAATACCTATTAATACTGAGTGCCTTTGTAATTGTGCTTGCTTCCTGCACCGGGCCATCTGCCCAGGTAACTCAACAAGCCAGGGTAGATGACTCTATCATCAGGGCATACCTTAAAGCTAACCCACAAATAAAAGCAGTTAAGGACCCATCTGGCTTATACTACCAGATAACCGACCAGGGTACGGGGACTTTCCCCAAAGAAAACTCTGTAGTGATGGTAAACTATACCTGCAGCCTGATAGGTGGTCGGCGTTATGACTCAGGAAGTGATTTTTCGGCTCCCCTGTCAGGTCTGATCAAAGCATGGCAAATAGGTATGCCGCATTTAAAGCCCGGTGGTACTATGCTATTGTATGTACCCTCAAGGCTGGCTTACGGGCCAGGCGGCGCGGGCCCTATTCCCGGAGATGCTGTGCTGGCCTTTGATATTAACCTGATCAGTTTTAAATAAAACATCATTTAAAAATATTAGGCGCCAAATTGTAGCGTTTAGGATACTAACACGTATGGTGTTATAAATACACAGTAAATTAATACATGAAAAAACTTCTCCTATTATTATTCGCTCCGCTTTTAATTTTATCAGCCTGTTCAAAAAAAGATGCAACGCCGGTTGACCCGGCAAAACAAGCTGCTGCTGACGAAACAGCTATCAAAGCATACATAGCAGCCGATACCAGCATACATGCCACCCGCGACCCATCTGGTTTATACTACCAAATTTTAAAACAAGGTACAGGTGCTCATCCTAAGGCAACCTCAAACGTTACCGTAAATTATACAGGTAAACTTTTAAATGGAAGTGTTTTTCAAACATCATCAATTAACAATACTCCTTTACAGGGATTAATACCCGGATGGATAATTGGTATTCCATATACAAATGTTGGTGGCCGTATATTATTGATAATACCATCAGGATTAGGCTATGGGCCATATCCTCCAGATTCTACTATTCCGCCAAATTCGGTGCTGGTTTTCACCATTGATCTGATCGGTTTTCAATAATCAGGATAAACTGTCTATAAACAAAAACAGGTCCGGATGTTCACCGGGCCTGTTTTGTTTTAATATCATCCGAATGAATATCTTATCGTGCACGGTTACAGTTTTTTAAAGTATTGTTCTTATATTAACTCATTCAAAACCCGGTATGAAAAAAAGGTACATTCTGATTTTTTCTTTGTTTTCCCTTACGGCATCTGCCCAAAAAAATGATGCACTAAAAAAGCAGGTAAATATCAAAGCCGATGCGCTTCAAAACCAGGTGGTGGCATGGCGGCGCGATTTTCATGAACATCCGGAATTGGGCAATCATGAGGTACGTACCGCGGAAATCATAGCCAAACACCTGCAGGGCTTAGATATGGAAGTAAAAACGGGCATCGCCACAACTGGTGTGGTAGGTGTTTTGAAAGGCGGTAAACCCGGCCCTGTAGTTGCCCTGCGTGCCGATATGGATGGCTTGCCCGTAATTGAACGCACGCCCGTACCTTTTGCATCCAAAGTAAAAACTACTTATAACGGCCAGGAAGTTGGTGCTATGCACGCCTGTGGACACGATTCGCACATGGCTATTTTAATGGGTGTGGCGCAAATACTATCATCCATGAAAAGTGAGCTGCATGGTACCGTGAAATTTATTTTTCAGCCAGCAGAAGAAGGTGTAGAGCATGGACAAACCGGCGGTGCCGAGGAAATGGTTAAGCAAGGTGTGTTGGAAAATCCTAAGGTAGATGTGATCTTTGGCCTGCATATCAATTCGCAAACTGAGGTTGGTAAGATCACCTATCGCCCCGGTGGTACAATGGCCGGAGTTGATGATATGAAGATCATCGTAAAGGGAAAGTCGGCACATGGGGCCTACCCGTGGTCAAGTGTTGATCCTATTGTGGTTTCGGCTCAGATCATTAATAACCTGCAAACTATAGTAAGCCGTAACGTTAATATAACGGAAAACCCCGCGGTGGTTACCGTAGGTGCCATAAAGGGAGGTAACAGATCAAACATTATTCCCGAATCTGTTGAGATGCTGGGAACTTTGCGATCTTTTACAGCCGCCGATGAAAAGCTATTGATTGAAAGGGTTAAAGAGATAGCTACTAAAACCGCCGAAGCACAAGGAGCCACCGCCGAGGTGACCATACCCTACAGTACGCATTACCCGGTTACATTTAATGATCCGGATCTGACTCAAAAAATGCTGACAAGCTTACAGCGAACCGCCGGTGTAAAAAACGTGGTACTGCGTCCGCCGGTAACCGGTGCCGAAGATTTTAGTTTTTACCAGGAAAAAGTGCCTGGATTGTTTTTCTTTTTAGGTGGGATGCCCGTTGGGCAAGACCCGCAGAAAGCGCCATCGCACCATACCCCCGATTTTTATATTGACGAAAGTGGATTTGCATTAGGTGTTAAGGCACTTTGTAACTTAACTTTGGATTATATGAACAGCAAATAACAAAACCTTATTAACTGCTTTACCCATGAAGAAAAATATATTAGTTGTATTGTTTGTGGCGTTGTTCATGACCTTAATGGCAGCATCACGAATATATGCCGCCAATGTAAGCGGTATTGATACCGTTAAGGTGTTAAAAGCATTAAAACCCGAGGTTTTGGAGGTTGTAAATACGGTATTAAAAGCATCCTACACGTTTAAAATAGAAAAGGTATCAGACATGTACACTCCTAACGCGGTAGTGAGCGATGAGCAACAACCCTTTTCATGGAACGGACAGCTTGCCGGCGTACAATGGGTAAACTCGGTAGAGAAAGCGGTTAAGGACTTTAAAATAAAAGATTTTAAGGTAAATGTAAAGCGGGTAAAGATTTTTCAGCAAACCGAAGAGATAGCCTACTTGGTTGTACCGGTAGAATACACAGGCACCATCAACGGCGACCCTTTTGAAGAGGAAGGGGCGTTTTCATTTGTACTACGTATGGTAGGAGACAAATGGCTCATCAAAAGTCAGGCATGGGTGCCTAAGAATGGATTGTAGTATTTTCTGACCTAAACCAACATATGAAACCTAATCTTATTGTCTTTAAATCCTTTTTAGGTGTCACATCTGTAAGAGTATTAATTCTAATATGCACATTACTTGCATTTGCATCAAAAACATTCGCTCAACATAAGGACACACAAAGAATAACCGATAGCATTGTTAATGAGGGAAAGGCTCTTTATCGGTCGGAATGGGCCTCATGGTATGGTACCGATATTTTTTTTGCCCAATGTAAAGAGAAACGGGCATTAGTTGGAGGATATATATCCTATGAAACCCCAACCGGTTTAAATAATGTATTTTTCTCTAAAGGAAATGATCCCGTTGCTTTGGGAACAACATCATTCGGTAATGATTTTAATGAAAAAAATTATAAGCTGGATACTATTACGAGGAAACTTAATGCCTCAGAAAAAGAGCTGATTAGCATTCGGCAGGCTGTGGTAAAACGAATGGGTACCGATACCATATTCAAGTATTTTAATAATACTGAACTTAACCCTATACCTTTTATTAAAAATGGCATTAAAAAGGTGTATATCTTAACCGGCCCCAAAGCAAATGGAGTAGTTATTTTTGGCAATGATTATCTGGTTAGCTTCAATAAACAAAACAATATAACCGACATAAAGCGTCTTCATAAAAATCTGATAGCTATTCCGTACCATCAAGCCACTGCTGATAGCAGCAAAACAGAACGGGCTGCTGCTCATTCGCATTTACCTGAGACAGGTGATTTTATAACAGCGACAGATATTTGTACCTTAATGTTGTATGAAAAATTCACCACATGGAAACAGTATTATGTGCTTTCAAAAAACTATGTCTCTATCTGGGATTGTAAAAAGGATGACTTATTTGAAATGACAATGGAAGCATGGAAAAAAATGGAAGAAGATCATGCAAACAGACAGCCAAATAGTAATTAACTCAGTTGGCAAACTTCCTTTTCATTTGCAGCAAAAACCAATGGCGAAGCCCACGGCCGAGGTGCTGTTTAAAAACCATCCTTTACATACGGCAGGTTCAGCCGGAACGAGTGATAAAGCCCGTATTCGGGTAAATCGAAAGATGATTGACCGGGCCGATTTGATCTTTGTAATGGAACGGAAACATAAGCAAATACTAATACAGCGTTTTGATGTTACGGATAAAAAACTGATAGTATTGGATATTGAGGATAATTACCAGTTGAATGATCCTGAACTGGTTGAGCTATTGAAAGAAGCTTTACAGAAGTATTTGTAATACAATCAATCCGTCATGCCGAACTTGTTTCGGCATCCCATTAGCAAGATATTTCAAGACTTCCGAAGTTTTTAAAACTTCGGAAGTCTTCTTGTTCTCAGGATGATAAAATCTTTAATCCCTACCCTAATATCTCCTTAATATCATCAGCGGTAAGCGATTTAATAAAGCTTTCTTCGGTGGTAATGAGGGCCCGGCTCAGGCTGAGTTTGCGTTGCTGCAGGGCCAGTATCTTCTCTTCAACCGTATCTTTGGTGATGAATTTGTAGATAAACACATTTTTGGTTTGGCCAATGCGGTGCGTACGGTCAATGGCTTGTTGCTCCACGGCAGGGTTCCACCAGGGATCAAGGATAAACACGTAATCGGCTTCGGTAAGGTTAAGACCTACACCGCCTGCTTTTATGGAGATCAGGAATACCCGCGTTTTTTCATCTTCCTGAAACTGCTTTACTACATCCCCGCGGTTTTGCGTGCTGCCGTCAAGATATACATAAGGCACACCCTCATTTTCAAAATATTCGCGATAAATGCTTAGCTGTTTTACAAACTGCGAAAATATCAACACCTTATGCCCGCCATCGAGCACATTGGTCAGGGTATGTACCACGTTCTCAAATTTGCCGCTATCGCCCTCATAATCATTATCGATCATGATAGGGTGATTGGCGATCTGCCTCAACTTGATCAAACCCTGCAATACCTGTATCTGTGTTTTGGCAAAGGTGCCATCCTCCAGGCTTTTTAACAGCTCGTTACGGTATTCTGATTTTACCTTTTCATATACCGAAGCCTGTTCTTCACTCATCTGGCAATAGAAAAGGTTTTCGGTTTTTGGCGGCAACTCGGTAGCTACCTGCTCTTTGGTTCGGCGTAAAACAAAAGGTTTTATTAATGCCTGTAGTTTGCGGGCCTTGTCCTCGTCCTTTTTCTTTTCAATAGGTGTTACAAACTCATTTTGGAAAAACTGCTGTCCGCCCAGCAAGCCCGGGTTAATGAACGACATTTGCGTCCAGAGGTCGTTTACTGAGTTTTCAACGGGCGTACCGCTTAGTATCAGCTTAAAACGTGATTTGAGCTGCTTAACCGATTGAAACGATTTTGATGATGGATTTTTGATATTCTGGCTCTCATCCAGTATCACATAATCAAAAAAGTATTCCTTAAACATGCCAATATCAATACGGCTGATGCCGTAGGTAGTTATGACCACATCATAATTGGCAAACACATCTGCCGAGCGGTAACGCATAGTGCCAGTATGCACCATCAGCCTTAACTGCGGCGCGAACTTTTTAGCCTCGTTAAGCCAGTTGTAAATTAACGAGGTAGGCATAATAACCAGCGAGGTTGCTTTGCTGCCTTCGGCCTCGGTATCCTCCTTATGTTTTTGTAATAAGGCAAGAGTTTGTATGGTTTTACCCAGACCCATATCATCGGCCAGACAACCGCCAAAGTGATAACTTTTTAAAAAGTGGAACCAGTTGTACCCTGCTTTTTGGTAAGGCCTTAAATTACCGGCAAAGTTTTGCGGCATGTCAACCTCTTGTAGTTCTTCAAAATCGGTAAGCTTTTGCAGCTTGCGGGTCATGGTCACGTTGGCCATTTCGCCTTCGGCAAGATCATTTACCAGGCCTATATGATGGCGGCGTAGCTTAAGATCATTACCCCCTTCTGAAAAATGAAGCAGGTTGCCGTATTGCGAAAACCATTTTTCGGGAATTACCGCAATCTCACCCGAAGGCAGGGTAAACTCCTTTTTGTGGTTCAGGATATGATTTTTAAGCTGGATAAAAGGTATGCGGTAAGGCCCAAACCAAACAATGGCATGAATATCAAACCAATCATTATTTTCCTTTACTTCCAGGTCAATTTTACTGTTGCCGAAAACGTAGCGCTTTTGGCCCTCGGGTTGCTCCAGTTCAAAGCCAAGCTCTATCAGTTTATCATGGTGTTGGTTAAGCCATTCAAAAACCGAAAAAGAATGGTCGGCATCTTCATCATGACTATCAACCTCCAGGTTCTGGAACAGGCTCGATACTGTTTTGAGGCCCAGTTGTTCCAACTGCTGCATCTTGTTTTTTTCCCAGGTGATAGAGCGTTTTATGCGATGGAATATATAATCGTCGCCATTTTTCTCCATCCTTACAGATATATGCCTGCCATCGCCATATGGGAAAATATAACCGGCATATTTAAAATACAATTGCAGCTGCGACGTGCCGCCTTCTATATAAATAGGCTTTAATGCTGCCTGCGCATCATATTTTTCAGTATTGATAGTGAACCCCTCGGCATAAACATTATGCTTTTCGATAAGCGGGGCCACAAATTTTTCAAAGTAAGATTGCTCTGACGAGCGGGGAATAGCGATAAAACGCTTATTAAGGAAAGGGATCAGTTTTTTACCCTCAATTTCCTTATCAAAATAATACAGGGTATCATCCAGCAGCATCCAGGCGGGGTGGTTACAAATGATTTCGGCATTTTTAAACATGAACTCAATGCGCATGCTCTGGTACTTAATGGTCGGGAAATACCGTATCTCCTCTTCATTACGTCTAAAGTGAAATAGTACTGATGCTGCCTCGGTAGCAATTTGCAGTTTGCGCTCGCCGGGATAGCCCTCCTTGCTCATTTGGTAAACCTGTTTGTTGCAGAGCAAACTTAATGCCTCTGCCATGCGCTTTTCCATCTTGGGGCGAATGGTATCAAACAGTTGTTCGTTAAATATCTTGGCAAAAAACTCAAACGGGCGAATAGGCTTTTTATAATACCGTTTGATCACGTTGCCCTGCTCCATCTCCTCCAATATTTTGATGAGCTTTATATCGGTATCATCCAAACAATGAGCAAATTCCTTTGCCGTATTAGAGAATAAGCGCTGGTGGGTTAGTGAGAATTCGCCGTTTGGATTGAGCTGAACAATGTGCGGTTCTATTACGTACGACAGGTACTCATGCCGGGCAACGGCATATATAATTTGGCAAGGTTTTGTACTGTCGACGCGTAACATTAAACTTTTGTTAAAAAATTTATTGAAGCTACATCAACAAAAAATTCAAACGTAATCAGAATTTGCTGTATTTGAAAGGTTTTTTTGTTAAATAATTGTTAATCTGAATGGGATTTGAGCTAAGTTGTTGATTTATTGATATTGTTGCTCATTTTGCGAGAAAATAGTGTGAAATTGATATCAGTTGATATTACTTTACTTGCGCTCGTTTATAACGAGTGCTTATTCTGGCTTGGCGATTACATCGCCAGCGTTAAAAACGCTAAACCGCGTTACGCACTCGTTATAAACGAGCGCGAGCGGATAATAAAGTTCACAGATTGTTCCCCCTTTAGGGGGTTAGGGGGCCTAAAATTCCAAAGCCAGCTGATCACCAGGTCCTAATTCCTTTTCCTCTTTTTGTTTCGGAACGATGTCACCAAAGTTGGATAGCGAGATACCCAGTAACCTGATCCTGGCATCTTCGGGATTGGTAGCAGCCATGAGTTGTTTGGCTGTTTGGCTAATGGTTTCCAGATCATTGAAAGCCGTGGGGAACGATTGGTTCCGGGTGATCTGCTTAAAGTCGCTGTATTTAACCTTAAGGGTGAGCGTTCGGCCTTTTAAATTGTATTTAAGCAGACGGTCATATACGGTGAGTGCTATTTTATCCAGCTCGGCCTCCATTTCCTCGAGTGTGGTGAGATCATAGGCAAAGGTATCTTCGGCGCCTAATGATTTTGTTTCGCGATGTGGCTGTACTTCCCGGTTATCAATACCCCTCACTATCTGGTAATAAAAACGGCCGGCTTTACCAAAGTGGCGGACGAGCTCATCTTCGGTCAGCTTTTTCAGGTCGGCACCGGTGTGCAGGCCCATTTGTTTCATTTTTTGAGCGGTTACCTTGCCAACGCCAAAAAACTTTTCAACAGGCAGGCGCTCCATAAATTCCTCAATGGTTGATGGGCCTATGAATTTCAGGCCATCGGGTTTATTGATATCCGAAGCTATTTTGGCAACAAATTTATTGACAGATACCCCGGCCGAGGCAGTTAGCTGTAGTTCATCTTTAATGGCCTGTTTAATTTGTTTGGCAATTTCAATGGCCGAGCCAATGTTTAGCTTATCATTGGTAACATCCAGGTAGGCTTCATCTAAAGATAAGGGCTCGATCAGATCGGTATATCTGCTGAATATCTCCCTTATTTTTTGAGATACTTCTTTGTAGGCGGCAAACCGTGGCCGTACAAACAAAGCATCCGGACAAAGCTGTACTGCCCGTTTTGATGACATGGCCGACCGTACCCCGAACTTGCGGGCCTCATAACTCGCGGTAGCAACCACTCCTCCGCGCCCCTGCGGCAAGCCGCCAACAATTAAAGCCTTGCCCCTGTACTCCGGAAAATCACGCTGCTCAACCGACGCGTAAAAGGCATCCATATCAATATGGATAATTTTACGGATGATTTGAATGGGCTCGTTGGGCATTATTACAAATATAGCCCCCCAGCTTTTAAAGGGGAGCAAGTATGCACTTTTTATTAAAGTATGATGGCAAAAGTCTCCCCTTTAGGGGAGATTTAGAGGGGCTCTTCCTGCTGTGGCATATACCGTAGCTGTTTTTGAAAATAAACATCCCAGCTGTGTTGTTGTACGCGGTTGGTCATGTGCTGCGTATCATCGTCATAATCAGTATTCAGCTGTTTGTATTTGGCATCTATCCGGTTAAAGATATTCATGGCCTCGTACTGGTAATTACGGCTGAAACGGGTTTTGCCTATCTCGCGCAGCAATTCCTGTTGCTCCATGTAAGCTATGTTGTAATGCCCCTGCTCGTGATTTAACACTTCGACAAGTATTTGGTTGGATGTTACCCGGCTTCGGTCTATCCATGATTTTTCTGCGTTTAATACCAGTGTTACAAAGGCGTTTAATATGTAACCGTTGTTAACACGGTTTGCCTGGTATTTAAAATTGATAGTGCAGTTGGTATATGCAACTACGCCGCGTGTGTTTACACGCGGCGTACCGGCAAAATCATTTATGGTTAATTGGCGGAATTGCTGGGCCGATGCCCGGTTAATTGTCAATAAAAACAGGGCTGTTATAGCCGTCCACTTCATCCACCTTAAATTCATAAAAACGTGAGGTTAAACTTTTTACTTTTTGATGTTTTTGACACCATCAGTCTGTAAAAGGTTTAAGCCCATCATTTCTTTTAAAGTATGCTGCATCTGGTCGGTTGAACCATCCAGGAATATTACATTGCCTTGTGAGTTTTCGGCAAAGTGCTTGATAGATTCTGTCCACATGGTAAACATAATTACTGAAGTATCCATATTGGCTTCAGCCATTTCTTTGGCGGCAACCGTCATACCACGGGCAACTTCCTCACGGAACAAGGCAATACCCTGACCGCGCAGCTGGGCTGCTTCACGCTCGGCCTGTGCCGATATTTTAATGGCGTTACCCTCGGCTTCGGCAGCTTTGGTTTTGGTGATGAGCAAGGCCTGGCCTTCGTTCTCGGCGGCAGCTTTCAGGTTGTTTGATGCCACAACCTGGCTCATTGATTTCATGATCACATCATCAAATGTAATATCGTTCAGTTGCAGATCCTGCAGGTGGTAACCCCAGCCTTCCAATATCTGGTCAAGCTGTTCTTTTACATGCTCCACAATATCGCGGCGAAGTATCAACACCTCGCTCTGGCGCTTGGTGGCAACAAATGCCCTAATGGAGCCTTCAACAGTGCGAATTAGGGCCTGCATCAGGTTACGCTCGTCAACAAACTTAAATGCTACGTTTTTAATGGTTTCTTCCTGCTGGTCAAGTACCGAATATAACAGCATAGCCTTAAAATAAACATTGGCCTGATCAAATGTTACTGCCTGAAATTCCAGTTCGACCGAGCGGTTTTGGATAGATATTTTAGAATATACATTCTCAATAAACGGAAGCTTAAAATTTAAGCCCGGCGTAAGTATGCGGCGGTATTTGCCAAATACGGTAATTACCACTATTGTGCCCTGTTTCACAGTCACAAACGAGGTGGATAAAATAATGATGATGATAAGGACAAATAATCCAAAGGTGATTTCGGCTGACATGGTTGATAATATTTATTAAATAAATGTAATACTAATTATTGGTGTGTTATAGATTTTCACAAACGAAAAAGCCGGATCAATTGATCCGGCTTTTTATTATTTATCTCTTGTCATTTCGAACGATAGAGAGAAATCTTGTGCGATTGACTTATCGCAAACTACATCGCGCTATTACGCGGATCAGTTTTAGCCTTTAACAAATACTCCTGCGGAGCATCGGCACCCATCAGGTTCTTAACAAAATAATCCCAGCGGCGACGGGTCATGTATAAAGAATACTGGCCGTAACCATGCGCGCTGTTCGGAAACACTACCAGGTCATAGTTTTTATTGGCTTTTTCCAGTGCCTCAATTACCAGCATGGTATTGGTTGGCGGTACGTTATCGTCCATTAAACCATGAGCCAGCATGAGCTTGCCTTTCAGGTTTTTGGCAAAGTTTTGATTGGCCTGTGCCTCATAGTTTGATGTACCATCTGGCTGTTGGGTAAGCAAGCCGATGTAGCGTTCGCCCCAATCGTCCTCATAGTTGCGGTTATCGTGATTGCCTGATTCTGATATACCTACTTTAAAAAAGTCGGGGAAACGGAACATAGCAGCTGCGGTTGCAAAGCCACCACCCGAGTGTCCCCAGATGCCTGCACGGTTTATATCAATATACGAGTATTTTTGAGCAAGCTGCTGCATAGCCCCAACCTGATCCGGCAACGTGTTTTCAGACATGTGGCCGTAGTTCATATCATGATAACTTTTTGAACGCAGCGGGTTGCTGGTACCTTCTATTTGTACTACCACAAAACCCAGCTCGGCCAGTGCCTGACAATCGCCGTGTGAGGCTGCAAACGACCAACTACCTACACTACCACCTTGTGGGCCGGGGTATATATTATTGATGATAGGATATTTTTTGTTCGGATTAAGCTGGGTGGGTACATACATTAATCCATAAATATCGGTTTGGCCGTCATGTGCTTTAACAGAGATAGGCACAGGAGCTTTCCAGCCGGCAGCAACTAACCTGCTGATGTCAGTTTTTTCTAAATTGCTGATCAGCTTTCCATTCAGGCTGCGCAATACGGTAACAGGAGCAACATCCGCGCTTGAATAACTGTCAATAAAATAATTATTATCTGGCGATAAGCTGATCTGGTGATTGCCCGTTTCAGGAGTTAATAAGGTAAGCCCTTTACCATCAAACCCTACTTTATACAAATGGGTAAAATATGGATTGCCAGGTTCGCGGCCATCGGCCTTGAAATATATCTGACGGTTTTTTTCGTCAACATTCACCAGTTCGGTTACTGCCCAGTTACCTTTGGTTATTTGGTTTTTGAGCTTTCCGGTGTTGGCATCATATAAGTAAAGGTGTCCCCAGTTATCGCGCTCCGAAAACCAGATCACTTCGTTGGTTTTGGTCAGGTATTTCCAGTTGATAGTGCCCTGTCCCGATTCGTATTGGGTTGGTACAGTTTCTTCAAAAACTTCGCGTACGGTACCCGTAGCGGCATCAGCTATGCGGAATTTCTCCTGCTTATGATCGCGTGAGGTAGATACAAAGGCCAGTTTAGAGGCATCGGTATTCCAGTCAACATCGTCAAAAGTGCCGCTGCTGGCAATATCATCGCTCAGGGTGGCGCGGTGCGGATCGGGCGCTACCTGTATATTGATCACTTTGGGTTCATCAACATTAATGATCACCCGGTGTATCATGGCTACTTCTTTATCGCCCGGCAAAGCATATTTCCATGCTTTTAAATTAGGGTGACCAACATTGGTAGTAACCAGGTACATATCACCAACGTTGCGCTGATCCTGCTTAAAAGTGGCTATCTTTTTTGAATCGGGCGACCAGCGAAGTATAGGCCCGTCTGATGCTTTCCAGCCGGCATTGTCTGTAGCATAGCCAAAATCTTTTGCACCATCTGTAGTCAACTGGGTTTGCGTGCCTGTTTTGATATTGCGTACCCAAAGATTGTAATCTTTGATGTAGGCTACCAGGCTGCCATCGGGCGATGCAACTTCTTCATCCCCGCCCCTGCGGCTTCTGTGTGCTTTGGTAGAACCAACCATAGCATTATCCGGGCTGCACTGGTAGGTTTGCAGATCGCATTTCCATGATTTGCCATCGGCGGCGAATGAGATGGTTTTACCATCCTCAGAAAAACTAAAAGTGAGGAAAGGCAATTTGCTGCCCTCGTAGGTTTTTCCGGTAGCAATTGATATAGCTGCTGCCAATCTCTGCTGATCAAAAGCCGGTTTACGTGTTTTTTTCGCAGGGTCAACCAAAATAAATTCGCTGCCTTGCGGGGTTAAAACGCGGTACCAGAATTTATCGCCAGGTAACCAGTTCGGTGTTACAGGGCCATGATCAACCAACGGCGCGGTGTTATAGCTCATGAAACTTTCGGCGCGGGCATAATCCTTATCGGTTAAGCCGGGTACTTGCTGGGCATTGGCCGTTAGCGCTAATGCAACAGAGGTGATGGATAGTAAGTATTTATTCATACGTGTGTTTAAAATTAAGGCTGCAAATTAACATTTTTAACCTCGCTAATGCTTGCGGGAGGTGTAACTTTTGTAAGTGAATTAGTAAAGCCCGATATAGCTGTTATGTTGCCATCATCAGTGATATTGAGCCCGCCATCAGGAAAGTCGGTACCGGTAAGCATGCTGATGCGGCGCGCGGCCTGGTTCAGGGTATCCCTAACCAAACCCTTATCATGAGCCTGACTGAAAGATATGATGCGGCCGCTCAAAAATTTCCCTTGCTTGTTTACATACACCTTTAATAATGGTGCCATGCCGCAAATGCCGCTAACGCTTACGGATTTATATGTGCAGAAGTTGCCGAGGCTATAGGCTATCAGCCGGCCATTATAAATTTCCATAGCGCGGTTTACATGGGGCCCATTACCAAAAACCAGATCGGCACCGGCATCAATAGCATTGTGAGCAAAGGCATAAACATCGCCGCGCTTTTCACCAATAAACGTTTCCAGGGTAAAGGGTACATGTTCAAAATCCACACCCTCACCTCCACCGTGGAAGGATACCATCACAATATCGCAACGCTGCTTCAGTTCGCTAATGATGCGCTGAGCTCCTTTTAAATCATGTATAGATACTGTGTTGGCATTGGGGGCAAATGAGCAAAAGCCATATTTGATACCGTTAAGCTCAAACACGGTTGAAGGTTTGGTTAATAGCCCGGCATAGTTGATAGCCAGGCTGTCCAGCGTAGTGGTAGTGCTTTTACGGCCCCGGGCATCAAAATCATTAATGTGGTTATTGGCCAGGCTCAACAGGTTAAACCCCGCGTTTTTTAGCACAGATGCATACCTGGTGGGCATCCGAAACAGGTAAGGCTTGCTGCGCTGGTGCATTTTAAAATTAGCAGGAGCGCCGGTATCGGCCAAAGCGCCTTCGAGGTTACCGAAAGCGATATCGGTATTTTTCAGGTCGGGGGTAACGGCTTTAAAACTATTGCGGGCATCATCTGGCGGTAGCGTGGAGCTATCCGGGTAGGATGTGCCCAGCATAATATCGCCAACGGCAGCTATACAAAATGAATCGCGCTGAAGCTTAGTAGTGGGCTTTGATGATAAATTGTTAGCTGGAGCAGAGCGATGTTTTTGCTGAACGATCAGGGTTTTGTTTGCAGCAGGCGCAGTACAAGCTGGTAATAAAAATATACAGCTAATTGCCAGGAGTAATATATGCGATATGGTATTAAAAAAAAATCCCCTCATGGTTATGAGGGGACAAAATTAGTTATTTAATTGAAATTCTTTTAATTGCTGTTGTTATCCTCGTCTGCAGTTGCTGCCGTGCCTCCGGTAAATTCATCTTTAAACGCAGCTAACAAACGGCCGCCTTTATAAAAATAACGGCTGTAATAATTATCGTCAAGGCTGCTGATGGCCACACCTTTTGATGACGCGTGCGCAAAGCGATTATTACCTAAGTAAATACCAACATGTGATATACGGCGGCTGTGGATCTTAAAAAACACCAGGTCACCTTCTTTTAAATCATCTTTACCTACAGGGCTCACCATGCTGAAAATATCGCGTGAGCTTCTTTTGATATCCAGGTTAAAAACCTCACTGTATAATTCTTTGGTGAAAGCAGAACAATCAATACCTTTTCTTGAGCTGCCACCGAAGTGGTAGGGAGTACCTATCCAATCGTAAACAAAGTGAAAAAGTTTCATGTTTGAGGTTGCAGATAATGCAACACCCATAATTTGTGATAAGTAAGTATTTGCTAAACCTTCCTGTTCGTCGGTTGCCTTATCGGGGGTGGTGGTATTGGGAGCTGTTACTGTTTGAGCTTGCGAAGCTAAAACGCTAAAAAGCAGTACAGTAGCAATGATAATTTTCTTCATTTAACGTGTTAGTTTGTTGTTAGGGCCAACAAATTGTTTATTAAATCAGACACTGTGTATGTCGTTGGATACAAAACTATTTATATTTTTTAAAATTGCAAATAAATGGCACTTTTTTTTCAATAAATATAAATTATCTACCTATCTTAAAAATCTCGTCAACCAAAGTGCTTGCCCATTACATTTCTGTTACATTTAGGTTATTCGATTTTACGATTTTTTTCATTTTTTCTTCAAAAAGTAACGCTTAAAATGCCTTTGAAATGACTGTTTTTTAGGTTTAAACATGTTTTATGAGCTAAAAAGCTTCGGCAATATGGCTGTATGGCAATATAAAGTTTGGTGAAAATAGGAAAACCCGGCAAACACAATTCATTTACAGGCCTTTTTCTGAAATAAAAAATAATCTGCATAACAAATTAGTCGCAGTTTCGATATTTTCAAGGATATAATTAGATTTGCGCTTTACTCCAAGAAATTGACTGTTTAAATACATGAGTTCAATCGAAATAACCAAAGACACTTACCTGATGTGGTACGAACAAATGCTGTTGATGCGGAAGTTCGAAGAAAAGACAGGACAGCTATACGGACAACAGAAGATCAGGGGCTTTTGCCACCTGTACATTGGGCAGGAGGCTGTATTGGCCGGAGCCATGTCTGTAATGAAACAGGAAGACAGCATGATAACCGCCTACAGGGATCACGCTCACGCTTTGGCCAAAGGTGTAACACCTAAAGCTATCATGGCCGAAATGTATGGTAAAGTAACCGGATGCTCAAAAGGCAAAGGTGGCTCTATGCACATGTTTGATAAAAGCAAACACTTTTACGGCGGCCACGGTATTGTTGGTGGCCAGGTACCACTGGGTGCAGGTATAGCTTTTGCTGAAAAATTTAAAGGCACCGAGTTTGTGAATATCACTTATATGGGTGATGGTGCTGTACGTCAGGGCGCGCTTACCGAAACCTTCAACATGGCTGCGCTTTGGAAATTACCTGTAATTTTTATTTGCGAAAACAATGGTTATGCAATGGGTACTTCTTTGGAGCGTACTACTATTCAAACAGATATTTATAAATTAGGTTTACCTTATGGTATCCCTTCATCGGCTGTTGATGGTATGGACCCGGCTGCTGTACACGTTGCTATGGACGAAGCTATTTCACGTGCCCGTGCAGGTGAAGGCCCAACCTTTTTAGAGATGCGTACTTACCGTTACAAAGGCCACTCTATGTCAGATCCTCAAAAATACCGTACTAAAGAGGAGCTGGAAAGCTACAAGGCAAAAGATCCGATCGAATTAACCAAACAAGCTATCGTTGAAAACAAATATGCTGACGATAAATGGTTTGAAGAGATGGATGTGAAAATTAAAGCCATTGTTGATGAAGCGGTTCAATTTGCCGAAGAATCGCCTTGGCCAGATGCTTCTGAGTTATACACAGACGTTTACGTTCAGGAAGATTATCCATACATTAGAGACTAGTTTCGGGTTTTGAGTAATGGGTTAATAACTTTTGTAGAATTAACTCATCACTCATAACTTACTACTATATAAATACTAAATTTTCTATAAAACATATAAAAGTATATGGCCGAAGTAGTTAAGATGCCTAAGATGAGCGATACCATGACCGAAGGGGTATTGGCTAAATGGCATAAAA
>NZ_JBCECK010000040.1:9504-40618 GCF_039207105.1 Mucilaginibacter sp. | reverse complement strand
CACCATCCGCAGTCAATACGTACACCTGATTGATGTTTGGCCAACTATAGCCCAACTTATTCATGTAAAGATGCCAGGATATGTAAATGGCTACAAACAACAGCCGGTTGAGGGCGTTAGCTTTGCCGCTTCTTTAAATGATCCGGCAGCAAAAGACAGCCATACACTGCAATATTACGAAACCGGAGCTTCCCGTGCACTTTATTTCAACGGCTGGAAAGTGGAAGCATATCACCCACTGGGTAATTATTACCTGAATGATGTCTGGGAATTATACGATATGAAACATGATTTCAATGAACATTTCAACCTTGCCGCAAAATACCCCGGAAAAGTACGACAGATGCGAGCGCTTTTCGATTTGGAGGCCAAAAAGTATCATGTATATCCGCTTCACGATTCATGGTTTCCAGAAGCAGAATATTTGCGGATAAGCGACAGTCGGCTGCCGCAAGCCAATAATGAATAGCGAAGTAACACAGCCTTTCTTGCGCTTTTACTTATTAAAAACTAACACAACCAATGATCGTTATTTTTTCTGATCACTTCCAGTTATAAGAAAAATAACAACCTGTTGTTACTGCGTCAACAGCAACAACAGGCTATCTCGGCGTCACCTGTGGATAGCAATATAGCGATCAGCTTACCGGCCTCCTCGCCTACCCTGTGCAGCAATATATCGCTTTATAATCGAGATCTTAAATCCCCACAACACTCAGGACAACCGGGTTAACCAACTTACCCAAGCCATAATGGCACCGAACGATTGTAAAATCATATTGGCTACATTACTTTACATAACTTCGCCTTATAGCGTGCCTAATGAGCGTCTGATATTATAACCTGATAGTTAAAAACCAAAACCAGAAATAAAAACCAATAATCGATTCTATATAAGCTGATTTTAGGTTTACCGCATTACATTTTAATAATCAATATATCTTAGTCAAACTTTATATAAATCCACGCACGCCAGCAACATCGCCATTTTGACCACGGATCTGAAAATATCCTTCATTGCTTTTAAGCAAGATGATAACTCATGAATAACCCGATCAGCGCCCTGCGCTGTGTTCCACTGCCTGGTGCAGTACGAAAATCACGTTATTATAAAACAAGGCAGCACTCAGCCCTTCCGATAAATGATCCTGGCTCCACGAAAACGGCATTAAACACCGCTAAAATCCTTCAAACGCAATATTTGAGGTTTTTTATTGCATTTTAATATTATTTACTCACCACAGAAACGCCCATTTAGTGAAGTACATAATATTTAAAATTAAGAATTAAACTAACTGATGCGCAAGAATATCCAGCAATTATACATTCTGTAAGAATTATGCTGTGCTGGTAATTTTGTTTAAGTTAGGCACGAACGGGCGCTCGTCATAACTTAAACATCACGATGTTTTAACCTAAGTTATCTCCTTATTACGGATCCATTTGTTAAATTTGAATAGAATTTTAATTACACTCAAATTATTGAATGATTACATAAATACCTGTTTTATTTTTTGATAATAAATTATTTATTCATTTGGTATTTATTTTTTTTGATTTTACTTCAGCTTTGCGGAAAACACTGTTGTCACCGTTCATCTGCTTTTCATACTTCATATTGATCCATTTCCCTGTATCCGCGCAACAACAGGATAGTACCAGCGGCAAAGTAACCCAGGTAAGAGGGCGCATTACCGATGCCTCATCCGGTGCACCACTTCCTTTTATTCACGTTAGTTTTACCGGTAGCCAGTATAGTACTACGTCTGATAATAACGGTAATTATTCATTAAGTGCAACCGGACAATTTAACCAGGTTTCATTTTCGCTAATGGGATATATGCCCGAAATGAGAAATATAAACCCAGGCCGGTTGAATAACTTATCTGTTAAACTTCGAAGCGGTCAAACCCAGCTCAAAGAAGTTAAAATAACTTCGGCCAAAAGTAAACGATACCGTAACAAAGGAAATCCGGCGGTTGAGCTTATTCAGCAAGTTATTGATCATAAAGAACAAAACGAGATGCAAAGCTCCGATTACCTGCAGTATGGCCTGTATGAACGTATCGGACTATCCATTTTCAATCTGTCAGATAAATTTATTAACGGTCGCTTTTTCAAAAAGTACAAATTTATGCTGGATAGTACTTCAAAAATAAACGGGCAAACACAAACTTCCCTGCCTGCTTTTTTTAGTGAGAAACTATTTCAAAATTACTATCGTAAAAACCCGTCTAAAACTATTCAGATCCTAACTGCGCAAAAGCAAACCAATATTCTTAAGTTTATAGATACGGCAGGGCTTGATATCTATCTTAACCGCCTTTATGGTAACAGTATCGATATTTACACCAATAATATCTTTATTATTAACCGCCAGTTTCTAAGTCCCATTGCCGATCACGCACCTGATTTTTATAAATTTTTTATTACCGATACATTAAAAAACCAGACCGAAAAATTAATTGAGATCAGCTTTACCCCGCGTAACAAGGGCGATATTTTATTTGAAGGCAAGTTGTACGTTACGATGGATGGAAATTATGCCGTTAAATCATGTGAATTGAACGTAAATAAACAGATCAACATCAACTTTATGCGCAGCCTTAAAATTCAGCAGGACTTTAAGCGCGATTCAGGGCGTTACTTCCTGGCAAAAAGCAATGTTGTAGCAGACTTTGGGCTATTAAAAAATAAAGGAATGGCTATAGCCGGGGAGCGAACGGCCGTATTTTCAAATTATAAATTAAATGCACCACAACCCGATACATTTTACCAGGGAAAAGATCAGCAGGTGCTTGAAAACTCAAATCGCACCGATACTACCTATTGGGCACAACACCGACCCGATACTTTAACCCATCAGCAGGCTACCGTGTATGCAAATGTTACTCGCCTGGAAAATATGCCCTCCTTTAAGCGAACTACATGGATAGCTTCTGCACTTACAGGTGGCTACGCTAACATTGGCGCGGTACAACTTGGGCCGCTTGGGTCTACCTATGCCTATGATTCGCAGGAGGGCTCCCGTCTTCAGATCGGAGGAAGAACAACGTCTCAGTTTAATAAGACCGTTTACCTGGAAGATCATATTGCCTACGGCTTTAGAGATAAGCAGGTGAAATACAACCTGAATACCTATTTTACGCTGAATCAGATTTCTCCGTTTCGATATCCCCGCGATTACTTTAAAATAAGTTATCGTTATGACGCTGACCTACCAGGTCATAACCTGACCGTTATTCCGGAGCAGGCGGCGCTCACATCATTCAATACGGGTAAAACAGATTATTGGTTATATAACAAAACTTACACAACTGCATATGTAAGGGATTTTGAAAATCACTTTTCGTTTAACGTTACTTTCAGAAATTGGAATCAGCAGCCTGCGGGCACATTAGAGTTTCAGCTGAACAATACTGATCATACCATCATTCACGATTTAACCACCAGCGAGGTTGAAGTAGGTTTAAGATATGCACCGCATGAACAGATTATACAGGGCACGGAAACACGTCATACCATCCCCAACAGGTTCCCTATATTTAACCTGCAGATCAGTCACGCATTTAAAGGGGTATTTAATGGTTCGTACACTTATAACAATATCGACGCCAGTATTTATAAGCGTTTTTACCTTTCGCAACTGGGTTACGCAGATATTACCTTACTGGGAAATATCACAACCGGAAAGGTACCTTTCCCCCTGCTGAATATTTTAAAGGCCAATCAATCTATAGCTTACGATGCGGATGCATATAATAAAATGAACTATCTTGAGTTTGTGAGCGATCACTACGCGGGTATTAACTTTACGCAAAGTTTTAACGGCTTTATCCTGAACAAGATTCCGCTGATAGAACATTTAAAGTGGCGGGAGTTTCTTTCATTTAAGATATTATATGGAGGCCTGCGTAAGGAAAACAACCCACTGTTTTCAAAAGACCTCTTTTTGTTCCCGGTAGCTGCAAACGGCTCAAACGGCACTTTCTCATTAGGTAATACACCTTATGTTGAGGGAGGTATAGGAATAGGAAATATTTTTAAATTCTTAAGGATAGATATGATCAAAAGATTCAATTACCTTGATCATCCTGAGGTTTCACCCTATGCTATCAAGCTTGGCTTCCGTCCGCATCTATAGTAGTAAGTTGAACAGGCTAAAAAGTTTAAACTACTCATGCAAAATCAATGTTAAACTCCAGTTGAGTATGAAAAATAGTATCATTAACAATCAATTAAAAGATTGCCTGAACTCCAGTGGCGACAGATTTGTTTTGGACTTAAACAGCTTGCTAAAGGACGCCAGGTGCTCAAAGCCCAGTCCATAAGCGATCTCGCTGATCGATAAATGAGTGGTGGACAGCTTTTCTTTAGCCAGTTCAATGAGTTTATTGTGCAGATGTTGCTGGGTGCTTAGCCCGGTAAGGGTTTTAAGCAGCGTGCTCAGGTAGTTGGGCGAAACGTATAGTGTTTCCGCAACATAAGCAACTGAAGGTAAGCCATTTTTAGCGAGCGCACCACTGTTGAAATAAGCATTCAGTATATCCTCCAATCTGTTTAGCATTTCGTGACTTGATTGCTTGCGGGTAATAAACTGGCGTTGGTAATAGCGATCAGCGTAAGTTAATAGTAATTCGAGTTGGGCGATGATCACAGACTGACTAAACTTGTCGATATTGGCATAGTATTCCTGCGCAATGTTGGCGGCGATGCCGTTCAGTATGTTTTCCTCTTTGTCTGATAGGAATAGTGCTTCGTTAGCCGCGTAGCCAAAGAAGTCGTAATGCTTGATGGTTTTGGCCAATGGTGTGTTCCATAACAGATCGGGATGGAAAAAGATCATCCATCCCGATGGGTTATGTATCTGGCCTTCTTCAATATGAATGGTTAGCACTTGCCCCGGCGCCATGAAATGTAGTATACCCTCGTCAAAATCATGTTCCTGCTGTCCGTATTTCATTTTCAGATGAAAGTTCTTTTTCAGCGAAACGGAATAAAAGTCAAATAATCGGGTAAATGAGCCCACAACCAGTGGCTTTTTGAGTTCCTCCAAATTGATCACACTGATCAGCGGATGCTCCGGCGGAGGTAAACCGGCAGACCGGTGAAACTCACTGATAGTTTTAACGTGGATAAGCTGACTATTCATTGAATACAAGATAAGGTTAATTATTTAAAATAGATGCCGCTCGCCAGATCTTCACGCAAGGAAGGATGTTTAGGCCGCCAGTTCAGTTGACTTCGGGTAAGCTGGCTCGATGCCGGGCAGTCAATCCCTGCGAAATTAGCGAACCAGCCGAAATGCGCAGGTGCCTCTTCAGCTGTAATTGCCATTAGTGGTATATCAAGATGCTGTGCAATAGCTTCTGAGATAGATTTGACAGTAATGGATTCATCAGCTACCGCATGGTACCGTGCGCCGGCTACGCCATTTTCCAACGCCAGACGGTATAAATGGGCGGCATCTAAACGGTGTACGGCATTCCAGCGATTTTCACCGTTGCCAATGTAGGCAGATTTACCCTTTTCACGGGCTGTGGCTATAAATATCGGAACAAATCCATGCTGATCCCCTTCTCCATGCACAGATGGAGATAAACGAATGGCCATTGCGCGAACACCTTTATTAACAAAGATGAGCCCTGCATCTTCTGACACGCGAGGGAACTTTGTTAAGTCATGCTGACTTTCCATATTTTCTGTGGCCAATATTCCCGGTTTAATCAGTGCGGTACCTGAAGTTACCAGAAACGGTTTATTGGTTCCGACCAGCGTATTGCCTATAGTTTCAATGGCGATCTTATCGATCTGGCAAACTTCAGCGAATCTCGAAAAGTCGTGTAAAAAACCGGCATGGATCACGCCATCTGAGGCCAATGCTCCATTGCGTAAACTTTCCAGATCTTCCAGATCACCACGCTGTACTTCTGCTCCGGCTTCAATTAATTTTTTGGCCGATTCTTCTGAGCGTGCTAACCCTAAGACCTGGTGCCCTGCCCCGATTAATTCTTTAACAACTGCGGACCCGACAAACCCCGTGGCCCCTGTGATGAATACTTTCATAAGCTTTTGTTTTTTGATAACACAAATGTCGCTCATGCAAACGCACAGGATTTAGCCGTATCTATGATTGTTTTAGCCAAAATTATTCATCTTTACCTGACGCTATTCATCCAGCGGAAGCGTGAACCAAAAAGTACTCCCGATACCGCGTCTCGTATCAACGCCGATTTCCCCTTCATGACGTTTAACGATCTCCGCACAGATATACAATCCAAGGCCTAAACCACTATATACCTTACTTTCTGTTTCGGCGCGGTAGTAACGGTGAAACAGGAATGGAATTTTTTCTTCACTGATACCGGGGCCCGTATCTCGGACAGAAATTTTAGCGAAGCCCGGTATGCGTTCCACACTAAGATAAATTTTTTTGGAACCAGGGGCGTATTTAACAGCATTATTAACCAGGTTTACAGCAACCTGATCAATCCTGTTTTCGTCGGCGTAAACATATAGCTGGTCGTCACCTTCGAAGATCAGATCATGGTTACCCGCTGCGCGTACATGGTTGCAACATGCATTCAACATATCAGCTATCAGAAATCTTGTTTTATGCAACGCAAGCTGTCCCACATCTAATCTATTGATCTGTAGCAGGTCATCGATCAAGTTTCCGATCTTCTCCATACTTCGATTAGCCTGTTCCAACAATTTAATATGTACCGGAGATGTAAAATCTCTTTTCATGCGATCCAGTAGCTGAAGGGTACTTTTCAAACTGGTCAACGGCGTCTTCAGTTCGTGACTGGCAATACTCAAAAAATCATCTTTGCGCTGCTCCTGTAGTTTGCTTTCGGTAATATCGGCGATTACGCCAAAGAAGCTGCCTGCCTCATGCTCATCGCTTTGATAGAGCCGACCGCGGGCTCGCACCCAGCGCAGCTTTTTATCCCGAAAGCCCTCCAATGAGTACTCGATATCATACACTGCGCCCGTTTTAAGGGTATTTTCCACAGCTTGGCGTACCAGCTCCCGATGGGGCTCGGTAATCCGGTCATAGCCGGCCGACAAAGGCATATCCTCCTCCGGCCCATAGCCAAATAATTCTTTCAATCTTACTGATGGAAAAAAATCACCGGTAGCCGGGTCCATATACCAGGTGGCCAATTCAGCCGAATCAATAGCGAGCCTAAGCTGCTCTTCGGCCCATTCAATAGCTTGTCTGGCCAATACCTGGCCGGTCACCTCCACCGCAACATCCATTACCCCGATAATATGTTCACCATCCCGCAACGGGCGGTAACTGAAGTTAAAGTAGCGTGTTTCCGTCTGTCCGTCGCGTTGCATTCGTACTGCAACCTCGGTCCCATCTGAGGAAATTCCTTTGTGGTAGATATCGAAAAGCAGTTCTACGGCCGGTTCTCCCCGGAGTTCAGGCATGGCTTCTAATAAGGGCCGCCCAACGATATTGCTGTCCTTTCCCAATATTTCCAGAATGCCCTGATTGGCCAGGTCTATGACGAGTTCGGGGCCGCGAAAAACAAGGATAGCCACCGGTGCCTGCTCCACCATGCGTCTGAAATTCATTTCAGACTCCGAAAGCCGAAAATTAGTTTTACCAAGTTCTTTGATCATGGTTTGTAATTCACCTTGTGCCTCAGCCAGTTCTTCATTAGTAGCGAAAAGCTCCTCATTGGATGCCGCCATTTCTTCATTGATCGTCTGTAATTCCTCAGCACTGCTGGCCAACTGATCTTCAGCTACTTTGCGCTCGGTTACATCACGTGTTGTACCGGCGATGGCCTCTACCTCACCATTTTCATTCAACACTGGTGTCAAGATATAATCGTAAACCCTTCTTCCAAGCGTTGCATGCGGGAACGATACTTCACCGCGAATAGGTTGTTTGGTTACTTTGATACGATCAATTTCCCGTTCATGCATCTCCGCATGCCAGGGTTCGTAACCATTTTCCAATAGGCTTTTACCAATCGCGTTATCCCAGCTCTTTCCCCACATTGCCAATAAAGCATTATTGGCGTAGGTAAAACGGTAATTAAGATCAAACACATACATCAGGTCAGGGGTTGTCGCCGTGATCGTTTCATAGATCCTCCGTTGTTGTTCAGAGCGGTCACGGATTTCCTGAAGCGCTTGTTCTGCCAATTTACGCTCCGTGATATCACTGGCGGCACCGAACCATTCTATAATCTCCCCTTCCCTGTTCAGGATGGGAACCGCGCGCGAAAATGTCCAGCCCACTGTTCCGTCTGCACGCCAAACCCGGTGTTCCAGTTGAAATATTTTTTTATTTCTGATAGCTTCTTTGATCGCCTCGTTGACCATGTCCATATCTTCGGGATATATATTCCTGGATTGCCAGTCGGTAACCGGCTTATCCGTATCCCTTAAAAAACCCCTACCGTCCAACTGCCGCATTACCTGCCAGTCAGCGCTTAAGCTATATATGACGTCAGCGGTCGCGGTCACCAGTGCCCTTAGGCGCTCTTCGCTTGCTGCAATGGATTGTTCATCTATAGAATTGATTTGAGAAGATTTGGTCATACGCTTTGTTGATAGTTAGCGAGCATAAGAACACGGAAAATTGGAATTTGTTTAAATTCGAAAAGATATTGCAAATACCGATTGATACCTCAACCTCAACTATTTACACAGGACACTTTCTCGGCTAAAATCAACGGCAAACACATAATGGTCGTTCGCGTGCAGCTGATATTTAGACTTGATTAATAATTTACTATGATACAACCATTTACAATATCCTTTGTTTATTCAATAACTACACACATCCTGTTATGAATAAATTCTTTAGGGCTATTATTGCTGCCTGGGGCGCAAAAAAACTGGGAGGTGGTTGTTTATCCACCATCGTTATTTTTATTATCATTTACGTCGCGCTGGGTAAGTGCAGTAATTCGCATGCCAAACCGATCAACAGCATTCCGGTGGCGGTTTGCGGAAAAGCGCGTTAATGCATTGAGAATATTTTTACTTGTTTCCTATCCAGACAAACATTCTTGAACACGTGTTCATTCTTAGATATTGACAGTGGTATAATGACCGGCAGCTACCGAATTAGAAATTACCCTGCGAATAAACGTTAAATTTGATAACAATAAACAATACTGAATTTTAACCTGCTATATAGTTTCGCTCTATCACTTTAATATGTTGCAAAATCGGGTAGACCCATTTGGTACGCTTATCAAAACACCAGCGCGTGGCGCGTGGATCGGCAATAGAGGCGTATTACATAATGAACAGAAACAAATCATCCGGCCCTATAAAATAAAGCCTTGGATAACATGTGCTTTAGAGTTCAGAGGTAGACATCGGGCAATCATGCAACCTAATCGCTGGACCGAATTGTTTTCTGGATGAGGCTACAGCCTATTCAGCCGGGCATCGCCCCTGTTTTCAGTGCAGGTATTTGGATCATCTCCGGTTTAAAGAATTTTGGCTGAAGGGCAATCCCGAATATGGATTTAACATGAAAACACCCGTGGCTCAAATAGATGAAATTTTGCATGCCGAACGAATAACAGACGATAATTCTAAAATAACTTTTGAAGACAATTTGACCACTTTGCCAGATGGTACGTTCATTATTTTAAATGCCGTCCCGTATCTATTAAAGTCAGAAAAATTATATCGCTGGAACCCTGCGGCATACGATCCTGGAATGTTATTTCCGGAGATCAACAAGGTACAGGTACTCACACCAAAATCATTGGTCCGTATGTATCATGCAGGTTACATCCCACAAATGGCGCTTTAGCTTTTGGCATAATCATGTCCCCAATTCTTTAAAGAATAATCCCAGTTGGAATCTTTCGGATGTTCGGGCTTTTGCGCCATATGACGCTTGACATAGCCATGTACTTTTTGCATATGTTTGTAGTCTGCATCGATCAGTTCGTTTTTCTTTTTTTTCAGGATATTTATAATATGCTCTCCCGATTTGTGACCAATCGATTCCCCATCCCCGCTGTCCCATGCAACCGATTTCGATTCTTTAGTTTTTAACCATTTTTGTAAAGCTGATGCGGTCATGTGACCACCTGCTTAAATTTGCTATAAAGTTCTTCCTGTTTTTCCTTCTCCATATCAATAAAAATAACGTGAATTGTTCAAACAAAATTTTGCGGGGCTCCTGGTTTCCAACACGCCTTCAACAGTATTTTACACAATCAGGAACAAATTTAATTCCAGCGAACGATGATCAGTATTTAGAGATAACTTTATATAAGCGATTCCCCTACGCCCAATCATCGACACATCTATTTCACATCAACCCATTTTAACATGAAAAAAAACTGTTTATTTATGCTTGCAGTGATGCTGATCGCGGCGGCGTGTAAACGAAGCGAGGAAATCACGCCCTCTGCTCCGGAAATTTCATCAACAGGTAACGCAACTGCGGTACAAAACGCTTCGCTGGTTCCCGTGATTGTAGCCGGGTCGAAAGACCATGCGGGATACGTTAATGCGGCGGGAGGAAGTGCAAGATTTAATCAACCTTATGGAATTTTTGTTAATACAGACGGCACTTTATTGGTGGCGGATCAACGAAACGGAGCTGTCCGAAAAATATTAAACGGTGTTGTATCCACTGTCATAAAAAACACCCAATTGGTGGGCATATCCAGCTTAGCCGCAGTTAAGGACGGAACATTAGCGTTAAACGACCAGGGTACAACAGTATTAGTTAAGGGAGGTATGTTAAATTATATTAGCTTTCCCTTTTGTGAACATTGCAATACCGGAGGGCTCAGTAAAAGCGCCGGAGGAGATTTTTTTTGGTATGTTAATAATGTTTATGACGGCATATCGGGCGTTAGTTTAGAAGCGATAAAGCCAAATGGTGATCCGATAAACGGCATAGGCGGTGTAGTTGCAGAGTCAGATTCTGCGCTCGTATTCGGAACTTCGATGAGTACGACGCTTAATGATAATAAGTTCATTACAACTGATAAGGGCATCTATGAGATCACTCATTCAGGTGCACTGCTTAATATATTGACACCCTCAACCTTCGACGGCCTTACTGATATCGCGGCAAATAAAGATGGAACAAAGTTATATCTGGCGGATAAAGGGGACATCAAATTAGTCACCCGATGCACGAGCTGTCCTACGGTGCTTACGGTTTTGGCCACTCACGTAGACGCCACCGCTCTTGCTTTATCTAATAGCGAGAAAGTCCTTTTCTTTACCAGTGCAAAACATCATACTATTAGTAAAATCAATCTGCCTTAGCACCTATTTGATAAAGGGGAAACTTATAAATGGGAGACCTAATGAGATCGGAATGACTGGATATCAGCCTGTCGTCAAAGATGCAGCTGCAAATGGTGATAGCAGAACCAAAAAGATCAGAAAAAAGTCGTATAACCTGTTAAGTCTGTTTAATTTAGCGGATGGCAAATAGATTTGCTATCTACACACTACACGAACATTGTAGATAATGTTTATGAATACGCTTTAGGAAGTCAGACCCAGCAAATGGAAACCACAGCCGGAACGGTATTTGGCGCATATAACAGCGTGACGGGTTATTTCCAAAATGTGCGCAGTTTCAAAAGTGATGAAGCTAAGTTTAAATCTATCATAGACGGCACAGCCAGGCAAAGGGCGCAAACCGCTTTTAATCTTTGCCGTAATTTTGCAACGCAGGGAAACGAGGCTTTAATTTATAATTAGTTGCTGTTAAGGGGGAGCAATCCGCCTATTTTCAAAAATGCCCTGGGGCGGGCGATAGCCCGCCTCAGGAACGCCCCCTGTTTCCTTATGCTTTGATGATCTTTAGTGAAAACAGGTGGCGCTGCTAAGACCCCGATAATCTCCGATACACCACAACCGTATCATCAAAGCATGAGCACGCCCTATGTGGGTAATTCCGTCAATCTTAATCTCCTGACCCAGCCAGTCATAAAATTTCTTTCCGCCTTTATGCTGTTGGGCGTATTACTTTTAGGATTGTCGTTGTACACTTTGTTAGTCCAATGCTTTTTGCAGTTGAATTCGTATATTTGAACAGTCAATAAAGTGGGCACCTAACTAAGCACCTGAAGATTGACTTTATTTATAAGTTATTGATAATAAGCTATTTAAAAAGATAGATTCGAGCCCAGGTGGGCGCACTGAGGCCCCCCATTTTGATAATCAAAATGGGGGTTTTTAGTCTATTTGAGCATTTCTTACCGAACACGGAACTGACATCGTAAATCTGATTAAGATTGAAAACTTCAAAGCAAAAAGACTTGGGAAGACATTCTATTTTAAAACTGCCTTGCCAAGTCTTTTATTTATTCTAAGGTGAGTCTTTGGTAGTATAAAGCTAAAAACAAAAACTTAGCATAACACACCACCACCCTTTATATCTTTTGAATCCTCAACCTGCGTTGTAAAAAGGAAAATCCGTATAACCAACCTCACCATTCCTTGTATAAAACGCAGAGCGGTCTGCTACAGCGATTGGCCACTTATGGCGGAATCTTTCAACCAGATCGGGATTAGCAATGAAAGGCCTGCCGAAGGCGATCAGATCAACCAAACCAGTGTCCAAGGCATCCTGAGCCTTTTCCTGGTTAAAGCCACCGCACCAGATGATCGCACCCTTGAAAATATCACGTGTTCTTTTAAGTAACTTAACCGGCAAAGTCTCATTCTCGAAAACAGCCTGTTCTATATTCCCTTTTGGAAGCAATTCATATACCAAGTGTATATACCCGATACCCCTGTTTTGAAGTTCGTGGATTAATGCAAAATAGGTCTCCTCCATTAAATCGCTATCAGGGATGCCATTGTAGGTGCCGAATGGTGAAAGCCTGACGCCGACATTACCAGCTCCCAATACTTCGATGGCGGCATCTACAACTTCAAGTGTAAAACGCAGCCTACCCCCCACCGTCTGTCCGCCATAATGATCCGTGCGGGTATTGAGTGTTGCGTTCATGAATTGTTCGAAAATGTAGCCGTTGGCAGCATGAAGTTCAACACCGTCAAATCCAACTTCCTTCATATTTTTAAAGGCATTTCTGAAATCATTTACCAAGCCAGGTATCTCATCCGTACGGAGTTCGCGCGGGACGCTGGCAGGGACAAACGTTAATTTTCCATGCTCATCATGCGCAAATACATCCCATCCTACCGCTTGCTCATTGGTAACACCCCAGGGTGCCTCTCCACCGGGCATCATGGATACATGGGACATCCGTCCGACATGCCAGATCTGTGCGAAGATCTTTCCGCCATTGTCATGAACTTGATCGGTTACATGCCTCCATCCTTCAATCTGGCCTGTTGTATAAATACCCGGCGTCCAAAGATAGCCTTTACCATGCGGCGCGATATTAACAGCTTCCGTGATGATTAGACCGGCACTGGCCCGCTGTCCATAATATTTTGCCGTTAATGCATTGGGCTCATCACCGGCTGAAGACCGTGTCCTGGTCATCGGCGACATAATTACCCGGTTATTTAATTGCTGCGATCCCAGGATAAAAGAATCAAATAAAGAATTTTTTTTCATGTTGTTTTTTGCGTTATACGCTGTTGTTTAGTGCAAAAAAATACATTACTAACCTTAGCATCAATAACTTACCTGAATTTCAGTCACTGAAATTCAGGTAAGTTATGTTGAGAATCAAAGTATTAAAAAAATGGAATTTTAATACAAGGTTGTATTTATGACAGTACTTTAACATTAATCATTGATTTAAATCCCGCAAGCTTTTGTTTATGCTTTGGAGGTAAGAAAAGGAAAAGCATAATACCGACAACCAAATAAAGAAATAAAGAGTACAGGCATGGTTTTGAACAGAAAATGAGAAGTCGTGAGGTAATAGCTCTCAAGAATTGCGTCACAAAAACAAAAAACTTGATGCTCAGTTAAAACATCAAGTTAGCCTATAATTTTAAGATCTAACTCTTATTACTTATCTATTTGCTGCGCGATTGTAATTGTTGAGACTGTTGCAAGTGCTTTAACTTACTAAAATAGATAAATAGCAATAAGGCCTTTTGTTCCCGATATCAGATAGCGTAAATGAACATGAAAAAAACAGGTGCAGTATTTTCATCCCTAAATGTGGAAAGTCGGTATAGACTGTGACAAAGCATGTTGCAGATAGTTTATTCGCTGCTTTCAGGCATGATTCTGTCATTGATATATGCTTTCCCCCAGTTATTTAATGCTTCAAACACAACTTGCAACGATTCGCCTAACTCGGTCAAACGATATTCAACCCTGGGTGGCACCTCCGGATATACTATTCGAACTATAATTCCATCACGCTCCATTTCTTTCAATTGCGCAGAAAGTGTTTTTTCAGAGATATCGTTCAACTGATTATTGATCAGGCAATACCGTGCCGGCTGTTCCTTACGTATCAAGGCGTACATCCGCAGTTTCCATTTACCGCTAATAGTTGCTAAGGCAAGTTCCACTGCACATGCCCCAGGATTTGTAGCGCATTCTGATTTCGATGTTACGTTGTATGCCAATTTCTTCCCGCTTTATGATGCCTATAATTTCCAATAATACACCGTCAGATGCAATTGTAACAATTACAAAGTTAAAAAAAATATAAATGCATTTTATTGCATCAACGTGTGTTAAATTTGCCATAAGTCTGATAAAGACATTCTTTTTCAGTTTTTCAAATCATCAACTACACCAATACGAGCCCGAAAATCAACAAGCTCAAGGGGTGCCAATTCAACATATTTTCCGGGTATGGCTAATCTTACATTGATAATGAATAAACCAGCTTTAAATCAGTTAAAAATGGTTCGAGAAACGCCCATTTATGCACTAAAAACGAATGAAAGACTTCGTATAAGTCTATAAATCATTGATTTAGAGTTTTTTTTTACTTTTATAGTAATTCTTAAAAATACACCACTTATGGCCCCTATTTCTTAACCTGAAGTATACTTTTATTTCGTGGCGTATTTAAGCGTTAATAATTTATTTACAGTTATTTAATTGCTAAAAACAGACTAAAAAGCACTAAAAAAGACTGAAAATATCTTTATTGGTGCCCTCTTACTTTTCATATGTATCTATAGTTTTTAACGATTATCTGGTTATCAATTCAGCTTGCAGAACAATGGGACCAGCGCCAAAACGCGGGCCGCCAAAATCTGTCTCATCGCCGTTAAGGATACGCAGCGGTTTGAATATACCGTTCTCGTAATTTCCTTCTTCTACCTTTAGGTATTGCCAGGCGCTTCCTGTATGCTGCCTGGCTGGTTGAAAAGTGATATGACAAAGGCTGCCAATCAATATGAACTTGTTGGTGTCTAATTGTACAATCATGATTTTCCCATTCGGCTCTCTATTCACTTGATCTGCATTCGCTCTTGTTGAGCCGAAAGAAACAACGGCTTTCCAGGTACCAACATCGATAGTTTGCTCAGCATGATCCTCCCGTTCAATTGCCGTTTTAATTTTCCCCTCAAACGCCCATTCGGATAGTACACGAATCATTGGCGCAATAACAACGTAATCACGCGAAAAAGGTGCAAGCCTTTCGCTGGTTTCAGCAGGCTGTCCCTCTGGTACGTTAGCATCAATTCCAAATGGTGAGAAGCCAATACCGCCACGTCCTATCACCTCATAAAGATATTTTGCATTTGCAAAAGAGAGCGCCGCTTCGGGTACAAACAGTGCATTATTGGGGCGATCATAAAGTTCAATTACTTTCAATATCTTCTTACTGCCCTGCAGATAAATATCCGGTGCCAGCAAGTCAATAACCGGTGCTGCAGCCTTCCATATCGGAATCACATTGTCTGTAGGCCCACCGCTTTCATAGGTATCGGCAGTAGGGTTGCTAAATGGTTCACGCAGTGCGCAATTTACATACATTGGTAATGGATACTCTGCTTTTCCGGCAGCGGCAACTTTGCCAATAAAACTGGCTACATACCAGGCCTGAAAATATTCGTCAGCGCGATCGCCAAATACTTGTTGCCAGGTACCGGAAGCCACTACAGGCACATTTAATGAGTTAAGTACTTCAGGCTGCAATAGCTGTGGAGGGACAGCAGCTTGGAATAGTTTTTGGGCCGCGGGCGAATAGTCGCGTACACTGCCCCATGCTCCCGCTTCATTTTCTACCTGCACCATAATTACCGTATGCTGCGGATCAGCTTGTTTTAAATGATGCATTACTTGCGTAAAGGCTTTTATATCTGCTTCAAGCGTAGTTTTCGCGATAGGCGATGGCGAATCAATCGCCTGTCCCTTGCTTCCTGTAATATTTGGATACTTTGCGGCTTCCCGTTTCATCCATTCCGGCATGTAATGATTACTGCCATTTTTCCAGGTGCCGAACCATAATATGACCAAACGCACCTGGTGTGCTCTTGCCTGGGCAAGTAGCGTATCCACCAATGAAAAGTTAAATTTCCCGGGCTTTGCCTCTACCTGTTCCCAATAAATCGGTATTTCTACAGTATTAAGATGCATTGTCTTTACAGCCGAAAAAAGTTCGGGCATCATTCCCGGCCAACCGCTGGAGTTGTGGGCCTGCCCACCCAGAATGAAAAATGGCTTCCCATCAACCAACAAAGCATGACGGCCATCCTTTTCTACAATCCGGGGTATTTGCGCGAGGACATGCAGACTCAACAGAGATAAAATCAGCCCAATAGTTAATGTTTTGTTTAACATTTTCATTATTTCAACGGTAATTATTTATAAAAGCAAATTAGTTAAAACTCATTATCCAGACTGTACGGTTACGATCACAAGTTGGTACATGGTTAAAATGGTTGGACCTCATGTTAATGTTTTCAAAAGCTGGGGAAACTGATTTAGAATATGGCTTGAAAACAAAAGTTGAGCCGGCAAAGTGTATTATTTGCCGACTCACGATAACAAAGTTAATATTTGTATCCCTTTCTTTTGAATAGCCACTGATTGCTGAAACCGTTTCCTATTTGCACAATGGTTAACTCATTATCGGTTAACTTGGCAATATTGTATAATGTGCTATTTCCGCTGCCTTCGCTAATATCAGCCCCTGTGATTTTTAGTGTTTTATTCAACGTATCCAAAGTAAAAATACCTTTTGTCTGGCCTTTGCCTGTAACTTTTGAATAATTGGCATTTCCATTGGTGTTAAACGTCATCTCATCATTCAGGTCATCCCCTAAACCAGATGCCGGTACCTGCCACCATTGAGGAACAACAGCGTCCTGAGGGCCATTGCCATGAACCCAACCGGTAGGATTATCCGCGGCCCATACCCAGGTTTTGCCAGCGGTTCCATTAGTGAGTAAATTCCACATCTTGCTTTTAAAATAGTTAGCATCGTTTTTTGAAATTTTCACTTTTACCGAATCGGATACCGGGCCGCCCTGGGAGTAAGCTGTGAATTTGATAAAAAATTCTCCGGCGAACGGTAAAACAGTAGTATCCTGTTGTTTATTAGAGATCCCGTTGCCAAACTCCCAGAATGGAATAATCCCCGGTGTGTTATTTTTAACCATGATGATGTTATCGTATCCTGCTTGCTGGGTAACTGAAAACTTCAGCTCGTTTTTTGCGATAGGCATTCCAAGACTTTTTCTGTTTTCTTTCGGACTGCAGGCGGTCATCAAATAGGTGGCCCCTATAAATAACCCGATATTCTTTAAAATCTTCATTTTTTTCTTCTATTGGTGAAATAATTGAATTAATAACCGGGGTTCTGTTTCAGGCTTCCTGCCGACAGACTGATCTGAGTTTGTGGTATTTCCAACAGACCTTTTGTCTCGGTACGAAAATTAACATTGAAATCGGTACCCATGCCAGCGTTATCAATAGCTTGCTTTGCTACTGTCAATCCTTGTCGTAATAAATCCCAGTAACGCTGGCCTTCCAACGCCAATTCAAAACGACGCTCTTCCATGATTAACTGAAGCCCAGAAGCATCAGGAGTTAGGGTTTTATGATGATTCGCATCCTGGAAAGCCCTGTCACGAACTTTGTTATAATAGTTCTGGGCAACGGAAAGATTGGTTGATAAATTCAATTCTGCTCCCATTAAAAGAACGTCGGCAAAGCGTATGGCTACGTAGTTATCATAGTTGTCAATCTGAAAGTCGCCGCCCATATCTTCTGGTTTTCCGGCATTTAAAGGCGTATATTTTTTGCAAAAATACCCCGTATATTGCGACTGATCCCCTAATACATATTGACTGGTTAAATTTTCGCCCGAGATGGAGATAATTGAATTGCCGCGGCGCGGATCGTCAGCGGCAAAAGCATTCCATAATTTAGGATTTACGGTTGCAAACCCCCAGCCTTTGTAATAAGGTAAAAGTACCTGGCTTCTTATACCGATTAAAACCTGCCACCTGTTACCATTTTGCTGGTTATAATCTTTTAAACCTAAATAAGTGTACTGGATATTAAAAACACCCTCCACATTGTTCTGACCTGCAAAATCGGCCCCTCCGGACGCCCTGAAAAGATTGGCATATTTGGGCACTAAGGCATGACCGCTATTATTAATAACATCATCAATCAGTTTGATAGCATCCTGTCTGGTTACCTGCCCCACCAGGTCTGTTTTGGTATAATAACCTGTATAATACAAAAACACACGGCCCAATAAGGATTCAGCTGCCCATTTTGTGGCGCGGCCATATTCGGCTGCTGGAATAGAGCCATATGGAGTAGCGGCTAAATCAGTAGCTGCCGATTTCAGGTCAGTGGTTATCAATTTATAAACATCGTCAGGATTGGCCTGAGGCTGGTTATACTTACCGGGTTCAACCGGGGCTGTGAGTAAAATCACATTACCAAACATACGCACCAAATCAAAGTAGAAATAAGCGCGCAGAAAATGAGCTTCTGCAATATATCGTGTTTTTAAAGCAGTATTTGCACCAAAATCAACCTTATCGATGTTTTGTAGCAACACATTAACCCGGTAAATACCGGTATAGTATTTTGTCCAGGCATCTGTATTGTGATCAGTTAATGGCTCAAAACGATCCCATTGCCTCACATTGGCGTCTCCGGCACCCGCGCCGCCAAAACAATTATCAGAGGCAATCTCACTGGTGAGTGTAATATTGCCAAACCCGCTCCAATCAAGTACGCTGTACGCCGCCACCAGTGCCTGAAAAGCATCATCGGGAGTTTTATAAAAATCATCGATCCCTTTTTGATTAATGGGCGTGGTATCCAGTAAACCTTTTTTACATGAACTAACCGACAGTAAAAGAACTATTATATATATTAATTTTTTCATGGTTATCTTATGTTAAAATTTCACACTTAAACCCAGCAATACTGTACGTGGCTGTGGGTAATATCCTAAATCAGTACCCGATGCCCATCCATCATTACCATAACCTACTTCGGGATCAAGACCCTGATACTTTGTGAAAGTAAATAGGTTTGTGCCGGACAAATACAAACGAAACTGCTGTACGGGGAGGTCTTTTAACAGCCCCTTTTTAAAATCGTAGCCGATATTGATGGTTTTTACCCTTAAAAAATTCCCGTTTTCAATGTACAGATCGGAAAACCGGCCATAATTGTTATTAGCCTCGTCTGCCTGCGTTACCCGGGGAATGGTATTGGATGTTCCCGGACCTGTCCAGCGTCCTAAAATGGCAGTTGTGTAATTGGAATAATACCGGTCCGTAGTGCGGATACCGTTTACGATCTGATTGCCAGCAGCACCATTCAGCTGTACGGATATATCAAAACCTTTATAGCCGGCGTTGAGGTTAAAGCCGAAAGTTTCATGGGGGTTAGGGTCACCTAACATCGTTTTGTCGTTTGCGTCAATTTTGCCGTCGCCATTTAAATCGACGAAACGCACGTCCCCTGGCTGCGCTCCTGGTTGAATTAAGGTTCCGTTTTTGGCATATGCGTTCACATCCTGCTGTGTCTGGAAAAGTCCGTCAGTTTTTAATCCGTAAAAATAACCGATCGGATAACCAACCTGCGCGCGATAAAACTCATCTGTGCTTGCCGTGAGCACGCCGGTTGCACCATGTATTATTTTTTCCGGATTGGCTATATCGGTAACCCGGTTTTTATTGTAGGCTATATTTCCTCCTATACCGAGCGAAAGAGCACCAAACTTGTGTTGATAATTAACCGCTAATTCAATGCCTTTGTTAGACACATCGCCACCGTTAACAGTAGGAGCACCTGTACCTACAATGGCCGGCACAGGAGCCACTATAAGCCAGTTTTTTGTCGTCTTGTTGTACCAGTCAAAAGTAACGTTCAGGTCTCTTAGGATAGTCGCGTCAAAACCGATATCTGCCTGCTGTGAAGTTTCCCATTTCAAATCGGGGTTCGGTATTTTATTAGGAACCGTTCCGGTTGATTTTACCCCATTAAAATAATAAGAGTTGTAGGTGGAGCTAACTGTAGCCAGATAAGCGTAATAATTGCTCGTGGGCACATTATCATTACCATTCTGGCCGATACCAGCTCTGATCTTGAAAAAATCAAGCCATTTGGCATTTTTTAAAAAACCTTCACTACTTACTACCCAGCCAGCCGATACCGAAGGAAAAGTGGCATACTTATTATTTGAGCCAAAATTAGTGGAGCCATCGCGCCGCACAATGGCGGTTAACAGATACTTTTCGTCATAGTTATAATTTATACGGCCAAAGTAGGAAAGTATATTATGCTCCGGAACCGTGATGCCACCGAATGCTCTTTGGGTTGCATCATTCGTACCATTGTCTATGATGGCATGGTCAAAATCCGGAATAGTTAAGTCCTGCTTACTGCCACTTACATAAAATGTAGTCTCACGCAGTACTGTTGAACCAACCAATGCAGTAACGTTATGCTTGCCAATTGATTTCTGATAGGTAAGTGAATTATCCCAGTTTGTGCGGGTGTTACGGTACAAACCCTGAGTAGCCGTAGAATTGGTATTCTGATTATTAGTACCCAAAGAATAAACAGGTATAAATGTATTGGTAGAATTGTAGGAAAGGTCAAGCCCGTAATCAGATCGAAATTTTAACCCTTTGAATAGAGTTGCTTCCAAAAACAGATCGCCCAATAAACGATCGGTGATGGTTCTGTTATTATTAGTGTAATCAATGGCCGCAACCGGATTTACCTCCTCCGGACTTACCGTTGAAACCCCATAAGTACCATCCGGGTTACGAACAGGAAAAGTGGGGCTTGTATTTAGTAGTCCTCGTATAGAGTTTCCGTAAATATTGCCTGTTCCAATGCTACTTTGCGCACTATGGCTATAGGTCAAATTCTGACCAAACTTGATGATATCTTTATACAAATTGTGATCGGAATTCATTCTAAACGATATCCGTTCAAAATTGGATTTGCCAGGCAAACCGATAATACCATCCTGCTTTTGGTACGATAAAGAAGATGAATACGTAGACCGGTCATTACCACCTGCGGCACCAACACTATAATTCCCTATAGGTGCATTTTTCTGGGTAACCGCTTTCTGCCAATCCGTTCCGGCTCCCAGTTGGTTAAGCTGGTCAAGGGTGTACATCGGTGCTTTTCCTGAATTAACAGCGGCTTCATTCATGATGATGCCATATTCATGCGCGTCAAGCAAATCCAGCTTTTTTGCCGGATTCTGTAAGCCGTAGTAAGCATCAAATGTAACTTGTGTTTTACCATTTTTTCCCTTTTTGGTGGTAATTAAAATCACACCGTTTGCAGCTCGTGTACCGTAAATTGCTGTTGAGGCGGCATCTTTAAGTACATCCAACGATTCAATATCGTTGGGATTAAGACTTGAAATATCATAGGTGGGAAAACCATCTACCACGTACAAAGGATTTGAATTACCGATGGTACCGATACCCCTGATCCTTACTTTTAAAGCGTCTCCTGGCTGGCCGGAGGTTGACGTTACCTGGACGCCTGGTGCCTGCCCCTGTAAAGCCTGATCCACCGATAATGTATGATTTTTTGCCAAATCGCTTCCGCCGACATGTACCGTTGCTCCCGTTACTACTTTTTTAATCTGGGTTCCATAGCCCACTACAATAACCTGCTCCAGCGAATTGGCCGTTGGGCTCATTTTTACAGAGATCTGGTTGCCTTCGCTCACTGTAACAGATTGTGGTTGATAGCCTATATAGGTAAATACCAAAACATCTCCCGTCTTGGCTTTGATATGGAATGCGCCCTTTACATCTGTGGCTGTTCCGGTTGTAGTTGTTTTTATTTTTACGCCCACCCCAATAAGTGGCTGGCTATCATCTGCACCTATTACCACGCCTGATATGGTTCGTGTAGTAGTCTGGGCGAGCACCGCGCTTTGGGATAAAACAATGAAGATCAGGGCACAAAAAGAAGATGCACAAATACGACAAAATAGATTTCTTTTCATATAATTTAGTTAATGATTCATAATTGTTGGTTAGATTAATTGTTGACCATTGTTAAGGTGGTTGGTTTTCTTGCATAGTTTAGTCGGTTTAATATCTCAGGATGATATCAATACATATTAATATCTTGATACATACTTACAAATATCTTTTCAATCGATTGCATAGTTTAACATCGGTGTGATTTGTGCTTAATTTTAAATGACGTCAAAATTTGATGGTATTGATCCACTTTAGATACGATGCTGGCGTATCCTACTTAATCACGAAATCACTGAATGAAATAATTGGTTTATTATCGGGAAGTGAAGATATCAGCCATAGCTAAAAAAGCAGGGAACATTTGTAATTAATGATGTAACAAATGTTTACATATACACAACAAATTGACATACAGTATATTAACTTAAATTTCAAAGATATCATCAGCGCGATTATACTTACATGTTAATTAATCCGGTCCAGGGTGATCAATAACACGTCATTTTGTCGCATAGGCAAATGTTTTTCAATTTTGCCCCCGGCATTTAGCTTTACGTTGTTTTGCAAGATCGGCTTATCAACATTTTGCTGTTTAATCATGTTCACCTGCTCGGCTGTTAATTGTGTCGGTGACCCTAATTTTAGATACGCACTATACGGATCATTTATTCCGTACCCTGTCTGGAATACCTGTAGTCTGTAATTACCAGCCTTTAAACCTTGGGCGATGAATTTAATTTCAGGCAATGCCTTCGTGGGTAGGTCCCGTTTGTAATACACCTGGTTATTTACAGAATCGCGCTTATCGTCAATTGAAAAATTCCAAATCAGCGCCTGTAGGTTACCTTTCGTATCTTTACAAATGATCGCGCTGGAGTCTGCAGCCATCAATTCTGTATCACCCAATTGATTCAGGTATTTAAAAGCATAATATGCCGGCTTCTTAATATCCTGGTAATTCATTAATCCAAAACCGCCGTGGAAAGGCGTAGTCCGGGGGCCTGCTTCTTCAAAAATATCGGTAAACGTCCAGTAGGACATGGAGTTCACAACAGGTGATGCCCATTTGACGGCATTTAAAATATAAGCGGCCTCGTGATAACTGTCATGTATGGGATCGGCAGGCGTGTAAGAGGCGCTCCATTCCGTGTAATGCAATTCTAAATCCGGCCGTGCTGATTTTTTGATCTGCTCTTTGACGTGGCGCATGTCATTAGCAATCTGATTCCTATCCTTGCTCAGTATAGTACCAGCATTACCACTAACATCCAGGAAACCTTGTTTTACCCCGTAGTCATGTGTACTAATAAAATCAATTGGTGCTTTCTGCTGTACACAAAAATCAATCATTTCTGGCACCCAGGCATTACCCGCGGTAGCAGGTCCGCCTACACGATAACTGTCAGATATGCTTTTAATAGAACCTGCTGTTTCTTTATAGAGCTTGAAGTAATCCTGCTGGGTGCCGGTAAAAAAACCGTCTTTTAAATTTGGCTCGTTCCAGACCTCAAAATACCAGGTAGCTACCTCGGCTTTCCCGTAACGTTGTGTCCAGTGCGAGAGCAGGGCTTTGATTAAATTGTTCCACTTTTGATAATCTTTTGGCGGGGTAACATTACCCTTCCACCAAAAGATCGTTTTACTGCCGCTTGCCAGTGCTCCCGGCATAAAGCCTACCTCCACAAAGGGCTTCATGTTTATTTTCAGTAAATAGTCAAACAGCTCATCAATGTATTGCCAATTGTAGGTAGCATTTCCGTTTTTGTCCTCAAAATAAACACCCATATCATCTGATAACAAGCCGTGAAAGCGTATGTATTTAAAACCGCATTCATGATGTGCAATTTTCAATTGCCGTTGCCAATCGGCCCGCAAGCCTTCATTGGCACGCCCGGCTCCGACACACAAGTTGCCACTTTTAGGAAACGTCCCTTTCACCTGATTGACATTTACCGTGATTTCTCTTTCACCCATTTTTTGGGCATTCACTGTCAACCCATACAGCACGATCAACAACATCGAAATCCAAGTCTTTCCCTGCATCTTATATATTATTTTTTAGGTATATTTTTATTTAAATGAATACAGGTATACCTTATAATTTAACGATAAGAGCTTTACCGGTATAGCTTACGGTTTTATCAGCTTGAGTGACTTCGTCTATATTTACTCCATGCCTGCCATTAACCAGTACGATATTAAATTTCCGCTGTTTCAGCATACCAGCATAATTGCCTTTTGTATCTGATATAGTGAGCTGGTGACGACTATCATCATAACTCAATTTAAAGGTTGAAAACCGGCCTTTCTCATAATTGTAATTATCATTTTCATCGCTGTAGTAAGTGAACTCCCCATTGGCGCCAGGGTAAATCCGGAGCTCAATGGTGTCATCAGGTTTTTCGGTAGCATATTGCAATATTGGCCCCATCGGAATAATTGAACCCGCTTTTACATATAAGGGCATTATTTCAATAGGCGCCTGGGCGGCAATTGTTTCGCCCCCGCTGTACACTTTGCCAGTCCAGAAATCATACCATTGGGTACCTTTAGGAAAATATACATTCCGGGTGTTCTTCCCAGCCGAAGCCTTACTGCCGGTATATAATTGTTCAGTTACGGGATTCACCATAAACGCGGGGCCAAACATATATTGATCAGGAATAGTGTAAACTTTTGTATCGTTCCTGAAATCGAATGCAAGGCTACGCATCATGGTATAGTTTTCCTGTGTTACGCGTCCGGCCAGGGAGTAAATGTAGGGCAGCAAGCGATAACGCAGCTGATCATATTTTAAAAGAATGGTCTTGGTTTTATCATCCCAATTATTGGAGAACAGTGCACGTTCCCCTTTTCCATGAATACGGAAAATAGGCGAAAAGGCACCGAACTGAAACCAACGGGTAAATAACTCGCGGTTCTCGGGCCTTGACCAATCTGGTACTCCCCAGTGATAATGGTAGCCACCGATATCTGACGTCCAGTAAGGAAGACCAGACGCACAGGCATTGATACCTTGCGGCACCTGATTTTTAAAATTCTCAAAAGTACACTCTATATCCCCCGACCACAGGGTTGAAGCGTTCCGCTGCTCCCCGGCAAACGATTGTCTTACTAAAAAGAAAGCCCTTTTGCCTGGAATATCCCTGCGCCACCCCTGATAAACTCCTTTAGTATGCTCAAGTGAATAAGTGTTGAAATAATCTATACCCTTTCCTGTGTAAAATGTGGCTTTACGGCGCTCGTCAAGTAACAGACCGTTATCGGGCTCGCACTGATCAATCCACCAGGCATCCCAGTCATAGCGTTTAATCAGGCTGTCACGGGCCTGATCCCAATAAAGCTCTCGGGCTTTGGGATTATGGGCATCATAATACGTATCAAAGGTATGAGTCACTATGTTGTCCCACGTTATGCCGGTTAAGCCCCCTATTTTCTGGAGTGCATCATAATTTGGTGTACCTTTACCAAATACCGGCCAAATGGATATCATTACATGCAAATTCGCCTTGTGCAGCTCGTCGATCATCTTTTTAGGATGAGGATAACGTTCCGGTTTCATGATGTGCGAGCCAATCGGCAACGGATCCCAATAATACCAATCCTGTACAATCACATCTACCGGAATCTTATTATTACGATAGTTGTCTTTAACTTGAAGTATTTCAGCCTCGCTCATATACCTGTCCTGAGACTGGAACAAGCCGAATGCCCATTTACCAAACATGGGCGCTTTACCGGTTGTTGTACGGTAAAGATTAATGATCTGATCAAAATCAGGTCCATAAAAGAAGTAGTAATCAACCTGTTTGCCGCTTTCTGATGTATAGCTAAATTTTGTATTGTTATCTTCGGCTCCATAGAATTTGGAAGCCGAGTAGTTATCCCAAAGCAATCCATACCCCCTGGTTGAAAGCAGGACCGGGATAGCGCCGGTAAGATATTTAATGGCCATATCCTGATCCCGGCCTTTATAATCGATGGAAAGGGAGTCCAGCGGATGGCAGCCCAAACCAAATAGTCCTTCAGCCGCCGGGGAGTTGAACGATGTTGTGCAATTGTAAGTACTGATGCCTGCTATGGTTGCAGCAACCATCATTTTGCTATCTTTCTTATTTTCGGAGGTAATCAGTTTACCCTCCGGTGTCAGGTAACTTATGGCATTGGTTGCTTTATCAACAATCACTTTTAAACGTGAAGTGCTGATGATAATATTGTCACCTATGTCTGCAACCTTAAAAACCGTTGACTGGGCCCATTTATTATTAACAACGAGTGATTCTTTTTCTGGAAATATATTGAATATGGTGTATTTCACTTCAATGATATCAGCGCTGCAAATCTTAATTTTAAGAAGACCTTTATCCAAATGGAATAAAACACCATCCTGCTCCTTTTTAAAATTCTGTACTGTAGCCTGCGCTTGCCTTGTTGAGAGGATGCCGGTAAGCATCATTAAAATGATCCATACTTTATGATGATAAAAGTAGAAATTACTGTGTGACATGGTTGTATATATTTTTGATAAAACTGATAAATGTTAATTGATATCTTCGTAAAGGACGCCTCTCCCATATGTGCCCACATACATGCGTTGCAGATCATTTTAAGATCATGAAATTGCCGGATGAAACATTGGGTTTATACAGAAGTGAAGGTATCAGCAACCCAGCAAAATGCAGGGAACATTTGTAATTAAGGATGTAACAAATGTTTACAAAGACTTAACAACCTGGCCTACAATAGAAAATCAATATAAGCTACAGGCTTTAATCAGAATTTACAGTTGGCTCTTGCTGTCGCCGGCGTTTCTGAAGCACGAATTCAGATGGAAGCATGCCAAATTCTTCTTTGAAAGAACGGGCAAAATACTGCGGAGTATTGAAACCGACCTCGTAGGATACTTCTGTTATATTCATTTGGCTATGCTCCAGTAAATAGGCTGCCTTCCTCAGCCTTAACAGCCGGATATATTCCACTGGTGTTTTACCAGTTATAGTGAGCAGCTTTTTATAAAGCGTATTGCGATTCATACCCATATGCTTACTCAGTTCGTTTACCGAAAGTGACGGGGTAAGCATATTTTCTCCTATGTAGGTCACAATATCCTTCACAAATTTTTCATCAACTGAAGCAATAGCTGGCTCATTTACCTGCACCTCCAGCTGGCGCGCATAGGTCTTTTTGAAAGTAGCCTGCAGGTTGAGCAGATTTTTTATCTTAGAAATGAGAATCTCAAAATTGAACGGTTTGGTCATATAGTCGTTGGCACCAATCTCTAAACTTTTCAATTCTTCTTCCTCACCTACAAGGGCGGTAAGCAGGATGATCGGAATGTGTGATGTACGATTGTCACCCTTTATCTTACGACAGAGTTCCTTTCCGTTCATTTCAGGCATACTGATATCGCTCACCATAATATGAGGATGCAAGGCCAGTGCTTTCTGCCATCCTTCTTTACCATTAGTGGCTTCAATGATGTGGAACATTTCTTTGAGGTTGTCTTTCAGGTAAAACCGGAAATCCTCATTATCTTCCACAAGCAAGACCGTTTGTTTTTTTCTGCTATTTGAAAGATTTTTGGTATTATCTGTATTTTTCGGGACTACAGAAGGGGCCATTAATTCGTCATCCACGTGTATTTCTACATCTCCTGATTCAGTGAAAGAGATCGGTAACCTAACGGTAAAGCAACTCCCATGGTCTGGCTCACTCTCAACGAATAGCTCACCCTGATGCATATTTACAAACTCTTTGGTAATTGCCAGTCCAATACCACTACCCTGGTTTAACATCGAACCTGGCAGGTTATTTTGGAAAAACCGATCAAAAATCCGTTCCTGCTTATCTTTCTCGATCCCAATACCGCTATCTATAACTTTGATCTCTATCTGAGCTAATTGTTGAGGTGGTATTTCGTTAACCATACCGATCAACACGCTTACATGTCCGCCGGCAGGAGTAAATTTAAACGCGTTAGAAAGCAGGTTAAAAAGGATGCGTTCTATTTTATCATGATCGAAACATGTCCTGAGACCGTCTACTTCTGTGTCAAAAACAAAACCTATCCCTTTTTCATCTGCTATATCTATAAACGACAGACTGATCTCTTTGATAAATTTAACGATGTCTCCAGGCTTGGTGTGCAGTTTCAGCTCCCTCACCTCCATCTTCCTGAAGTCAAGCAGTTGGTTAACCAGATTCAGTAGTCGTCGGGCATTTTTCCTGATCATGTTCAGCTGCTGTTGCTGTTCGGCATTATCGGCTTGATTCAACATCTTATCTACCGGCGCAATAATGAGCGACAGCGGTGTCCGGAACTCGTGACTCACATTGGTTAAAAATTTAGTTTTGAGTTTATCCACCTCATACATCCGCTCAATTTCCTTCCTTTCCTGTTCAATAATAAGCTGCGTCTGCTTTTTCTCCTGTTCGGCAGCAAACTCCCGTTTTATCTTTTGAATACCCCGATGTCGAATAAGTAATGTTCCTCCTAATAACAAAAAGATATAAATAGCATACGCTATAGTTGATTTCCAGAATGGTGGATCTACCTTGATATGTAGATTGATCTCATCAGCGTTCCAACTACCGGCTGCATTGGAAGTGCGTACTTTGAACCTATAATTCCCTCCATCAAGGTTAGTATAGGTTGCTTTACGGGTAGCATTATCGGCATTAACCCATCCTTTATCAAAGCCCTCCAGCATGTATTGGTACTTTATTTTGTTGGGATTGAAAAAGTTAATCGCGACAAATTCAATAGTAAAAACGTTTTCACTATGATGAAGCGTGATGGAATTGGTTGCCGACATGGCCCTGGTAAGGATAACATGGCCATTTACTTCCTCCCCTGCTGCTACACTCTTATTGAGCAGCTGAAGGTCAGTAAAGATCAGCTTTGGTTTGTTTACAACAGTCTTGATGCTCCGGGGATCGAACATATTAAAACCGTGTCCTCCCCCGAATATCAATTCTCCTTTACTGGTTTTAAGGGCGGCATTGATGTTAAACTCCCGTGCCTGCAGCCCATCAGCTTCGTCAAATGTTTTAAACTGGTATAGGTAACCGTTAGCCGTAGCGATAAGCGCTATCCTGCAAAGCCCTCCGGAAGTACTCATCCACATGTGATGATCGTTATCTTCCAAAATATTTAATACGGCATTATCCGGCAGCCCGTTCTTTTTTCCCAGCGAAGTAAATTGGTTGGTCTTTGGATCCAGTATACTAAGTCCATCCCCTGTGGCTATCCATATCAGGCCCCGGCTGTCTTCAATAATACTATTCACATTGTTGCTAATAAGGCTGTTGCGTACATTAGCATTATGTATATAATGAACAATATATCCGTTTTTCTTTGTTATTTTATCCACACCCCGATAGCCACCCACCCAGATATTGCCTGCCCTGTCTTCATAAACCGATGATATGTAAGGTGACCTGATCTGTGTTTGATTAAACTGGTGATGAAAAACCCCGGTCAAAGGGTCAAAAACATCCAATCCTCCCTGGAAGGTACCCACCCATAGTTTGTGAGATGAATCTTCAATAATGCTGTAGATCCTGTCATCTGCAATAGAGGAGGGAACATTTTCTTTATGCCTGTAATGTGTGAAGGTTTTCCCATCGAAAGAGTCCATCCCACCAAAGTAGGTACCTATCCATAGGTTTTGATCATGATCAATACACAAGCTGACGATGATATCATTCCCAAGGCTGTTATTGTTTTGCGGGTTATGTTTGTATTGCCTGTACGTACCGGTTTTGCGGTTAAAGTAAATCAGCCCGCCACCATTGGTACCAATCCATAAATTACCGGATTTGTCTTCAGCAAATTTGTCAACATCCTCAAAACTCAAACTGCGGGGATCTGATGCGAAATGGCGATAAAGCGGAAACCGGAGGATATCTTTGTGATAATAGCTTATCCCTTCTTTATAAGTGCCGGCCCATATAATGCCAGTGTTGTCCTTATAAAGGAATGTGCTGTTTTGCTTTAATGATTTAGGATCATCCTCCCGGTGCATGATATAATTAACCTTAAAATCACGTTTGTCTAAAATATTAATCCCACCGTGATCGGCAGCTATCCATATTAAACCATCATCTGCCTGGACAATAGTTGTAACATTGTTATTATTCAATCGACCTCCAATCGTTTCTTTATCAATATGTTTGATTGTATTTACCCTGGGGTTAAAATAATATATCCCCATGTCAATCGCTGGGGCATACAACCATATATCGTTGTCCTTATCAATATTGATAACATAATCCTCTACCTTTTTCGCAGTTTTTTGAGTAACAATTGCTTTTTTATAGGTAATATGTTCAAATTCACTATCCATCGTTTCTATCACACCAGTATTATACACGAGCCATATATTACCTTTTGAATCTTCAGCAAGATCAACTACATTGTTGGCATAGAGTGATGGTTGCGAGCTTATGCTGTGATCATAATGATAGGTTCGATTGCTGGCTTCATTATAGCGGTAGACACCGGCACTATCATAAATAAACCAAAAATTACCTTTGCTGTCTTTCTTTATCTTCCGGATAGCGACCTGAGGAAGTTTTAGTGAACGCAATACGGACAATAGGTTACTGTTAAATTCTTCCCTGGACGGATCATAAATACAAAAGCCGTTATGGGTTTCTATCCATATGGTATGTTGCGGCCCCTCGTATATATTAACAATATTATCATCATTGATGGAGGCTTTATCGGCCGAATTATGTTTGA
>NZ_JBCECK010000040.1:0-9494 GCF_039207105.1 Mucilaginibacter sp. | reverse complement strand
CTATAGCCATCATATCTGTTGAGACCTGACGAAGTCCCAAACCACATAAAACTCTGCCGGTCTTTATAAATACAATTTACCTGGTTATGCGATAATCCATTATTGATATCAAGCTGTGAAAACTGGTATTTATCAGGTTGCGCATAGGATTTGTGAAACAATCCTACAATTAAGACAAGAACCGCAACTACTTTTAAAGGCATAATTATTATTGAGCAATAACATTACTAATCTAACCGAAATTAATAATATATGGCAAAACAAGTTCTGATTGACTGCAGAACTCTCCAATCAATAGGCATCCTTATATAAAAGTACAAGCTTGTTTACTCAAATAGCCGTGTCGGCGATTGACAGCTTACGAGCAAGAGGTTATTCTATGCTTTCATCCGGTTCTTGACAGTGACATATATTCTTATAAAACCGTAGTAGGTTACCTTCTGTAAAATGATGGTTTGCCATGTGAACGAAAAGCCACGACCACCGTTTGAAATAAGCTAATGTATGGCGCGAAACTGATAAACAAATCGCAGCCAAATTGTGTAATGCTGAAAAACATTAGATTTCATCGATAGCCGTAGCGCTTTTTAATTGGTGAACCTATCAGCGATCATATTTTAAATGAGTTTCATAAGATAGTCGATTTTAACGTTCGTGAAGTATTTCTGTAATAGTCATATGCTATGGTTACTTCGTACTATAATTAAATATCGTCCAAAATGGTTAGAAAAACTGTCCATGCGGCGAATAGCACAATCAGAGTAGTACGCTACGAGGAGTTTCAGTTCCTTGAAGTATTTGCAAACAATAACCGCATAATAATTATTGGCGTTGGCTGAACGATATAGGATAGGCTTTTGACCGTACGTCAATCATAGGATCCGCCCCTTTAATACCGTCAGGAACGTTATTAGGAATAAACAACAGTGACTTGTCTTCATGAACTGAGTTGGAGGAAACCTTGTTAATAGTTAACGTCCCGAGCAAAACGCGTTTACGGCTGGAAGGCCAAGCTATTGACGGATTATCAATCACATCATTTTTGTCTGCAATCTGAGCATACATTTTAAATACTACCGGTTGTTTGCGCACTCTGCCTTGAATTTCGTCTATCATGTAACTTGCACCAGCCTTATCGAACTTCTCTTTTGTAAGAAGTCTTTCACCCTCTTCAGGCAATAATTGATATCGAATAAAGCACGACTCGCCTTTCGCATTGGTAAATTTAAAGGCGTTTACGCCGAAATAATTGATGGAAGCAAAACTGGCCGGTAATTTCTGCGTTGTAAGAAATATTCTTGCCGCAGAATGAGCTTTAAGATATTTATCAAGTGTAGTAGGTTTCGATGTCTCCTTATTGCTGGCAGCCACAGCCATTAATAAATCCCTAAACTGTTCGGAGTCGGAAAGCCGTTAAAGCTATGCCCCACAAAATCAGTAGTTAGACCATTCTTCATTTTGAATTTAATAGCCATACCGCGCGGATTTGCAAGCCCTGAATTGTCTGGGATGTTTGGCACACCTGCAAAATCTGAAAAGCGAACAACGATATTGCTTTGTTCCTTTTGAAAGTGGGCTGCTTTAGTAATTGTTGAAGCTGAAGCCGCTGGCGTAAAGGTGCCTTCAAGAATTATTCCTTTGGTATGAACAGCCCTGGCATGATGTTCGCCGAATGCGTCGTGCAGAGCTTCTACCATTTGTACAGGTGTCGCATTTTGCGTTCCTGACTGCGCGTTTAACGTTACGCCCCACAAACTTGAGGCGGCCAATAAAATTGTGAATTTAATTTTCATGATATAATATTAAAATTGTGATACGAAGGTATAGGCGATATTACCGGCAAACAGTAACTAATGTCACCATAGATATTTATTAAAGGATCACGGATGCTCAAATCCCAGCTGATAAGCAACTTCTGAAACAGACAAATTTCCGGCTGTTAAATATTTATTGGCTCTTTCTATCACCTTTTGATGAATATATTGCTGATCGTTTGCCCCCGTAAGATTTCGGAGCATATTACTTAAATACCCCGAAGATACATTCAACTGCTCCGTCAGATATTGTACTGACAAAATGTAACATTAGTCACTATTTTTAATCTCCCCAGTCGTTTCTTTTGCAAGAAATATAAATTATGCAAGACAGTTTAAAATTGATCCCGGGAAATTCCCTGATCACCGCCACTCCCGAAGAAGGCCGTTTGTTGGCCGTTACAATGGCCAGATTAATTATTAAAGCCACCCAACCCGATGCAGGTATCAGGGGAAGGCTAAGGAGCGTATATTCTGAGGACGCGGCGATGTTGATAGCAATCGGACAAACGGTGGCTACTGAATTTGCTACCATTTCGGCGGCGAATAATTACTGGAAATCATAATTGATTTTTGGTTTACCACAAATTGTTTAAGAATTACATGAAAAAGTGGCTTTAAATAGGCTCAGTTCAACGTCTATTGAACAATATGCTTTTGCCCGATACAATACCATCCGCCGCTTTGCTTAAACAATCTATTACCGTCAATTGGACCGGTGTTGCAGCCGGTCCTTAATAATATAAAAATTGAGCGGGCCTTAATTCGGATGAATTTATCATTAATACGCTTTCGATAATGGAAGCATATAGGCTGACATATATTTTCGCGGGGGTTAAGTTGTGCGTAACCGGAACGATCGATGCTTCTGGCAATAATAAATCCCAAACCTGAATAAAAGAAGATAAGAGCCTTTATATTTTTCACATCAACATTTTCTGATCACTGTTATCATGAGTATGGAACGACGGATTAAGTTACTTAACTTAGCCCATAAACATCATTACGCCTCAATGATCTGACAACTGATCAATTAATAACCTGTAAAGCATCACTTCAATATGAACAATTCGAACAAGGTTTCGATATCCCGTCGGGCTTTCCTGGCAACTGCCGGGCTTACTGCAATAGCGGCGACGGTTTATCCAAAAACTATGCTAATTGCGAAGGCAACCCCTGTTTCGCCTCTTGGCCCCGGCACTATTTCTTTAGCCGGCAGCTGGCGGTTTGTATTGGATCGTGATGACGAAGGAAGCAATGCTGGTTGGTTTAAAACCAATTTTTCAGCTTCCTATAATATATCCTTGCCAGGCATCCTGCAAACACAAGGGTTCGGAGATGAAATAAGAGCCGATACGAAGTTCGTAGCGGCACTTCCTCGCGATATGCGTTGGTATCTTTTACCACAATATAAGCCTTACACTGTACCCGGCAATATCCAGGTGCCATACCTGTCGCAACCGGTACGGCATTATTTAGGTGTGGCTTGGTACCAGCGTGATATTGATATTCCGGCCGATTGGGCTGGAAAACGTATTGAATTATTCCTTGAACGGACACGCTGGCAAACAGATGTTTATATTAACGATAATTTGATTGGCAGTAACAGATCACTTGTAGCTCCACATGAATTTGATCTTGGCATAATAAAAGCCGGAAGACATCGCCTTACAATTCGTATCGATAACAGGATGCTAACACCGGCTTACCGCCCTGATGGCCATGCCGTGTCTGATGCCGAAGGGTCAACCTGGAACGGTGTCGTAGGCCGGATCGAACTGTCGGCCACCTCACCCGTTTGGATCGCCGATGCCAAGGTATTCCCCAATATTACTAACAAGTCGGCATTGATCCACGTTTCTATCGGTAATGTAACCGGTAAAGCGGGCACGGGCACACTTTCTACAGGCACTGTGTTTGTGCCGGTAACATGGGATGAAAGCGGTGGTAAGGCAACTATAAACGTCCCTCTGCCAAACGCTGGCTTATGGTCAGAGTTTACACCCGAACTTCAGCAACTTTCTTTAACCCTTAGCGGACAACAAGCAGATCATCGGCGATCTGTGACTTTTGGAATGCGTGAAATTAAAACAGCAGGCAACCAAGTTTTATTAAATGAGGAGCGATTCCAATTGCGGGCAACGCACGATGGCGGAGGCTTCCCGTTAACCGGTTATCCTGCAACAGATGTTGCTACCTGGAAAAAAATCATTGGTATTTGCAAAACCTGGGGGCTTAACGGCATGCGTTTCCACTCCTGGTGCCCTCCCGAAGCAGCGTTTATTGCAGGCGATGAACTTGGTTTTTATCTTCAACCAGAATGCGGAATGTGGAATGCGTTCGATTCGGACGGTAAAATGCTGACCGTTTTGACCGACGAAACCGAACGCTTGCTAAAGGCATATGGTAATCACCCATCTTTTATAATGCTTGGCGCTACTAATGAGCCTGCCGGTAATTATGCCAAACAGCTTCCGAGCTGGGATAAAACCTGGAGAGAAGCTGATCCACGCCGCCTCTACACAGACGGCACGGGTCGATTTGCACCGCCACCGGAAGGACGAGGCAAACCCTATGCTGCTGACTTTTTAATTACTGGCAGTCCCGCGCGTGGCCCCAAAGGATGGTTTGGTTCTGATTATGAAGAGAGTTTGCGTAATATACGAGGCGGCGTAACCATACCTTGTTTTGGTCATGAAATAGGCCAATACTGTGCTTATCCTGATTTTGGAATTATAGAAAAATTTGAGGGTAAAGGCAAATATGATGCTTTTCCTGATGGCATTGGCCTTGGGAAAGTGCCCTATATGCATCCTGGCAACTATATTATTATGCGGGATGGTGCTCGTACTCATAGCATCCTGAAGCAGAACAAGGCTCTTGCCCACGCTTCAGGCCGATTCCAGGTGGCTTGTTATAAAGAAGAGATTGAAGCTTTACTACGTACATCATCCTATTCGGGCTATCAATTGCTGGACCTACATGATTATCTGGGCCAAGGCGGGGCACTCATTGGAATGCTTGATGCTTTCTGGGAAGAAAAAGGGTATATTACAGCAGAAGAGTTCAAACATTTTAATAATACCACCGTTCCGCTAATACGATTGAAAGACCGTGTATTTACCACGGTTGATAGTCTGGCGGCGAGTGCCGAAGTTACACATTACGGGCCTGAACCCCTCAAAGAAATTACACCGCAATGGCTGATTTTGAACAGTAATGCAAAAGTCATGATGTCGGGCAACCTTCCTACATGTAACATAGCAAGAGGCAGCGGTCAGGTTCTTGGAACTATCTCGGCATCTTTATCCAACTTACCGGCACCAGCAGTTTATTCACTCGTTTTAAAGCTTGCAGGAACAGATTTCAGTAATAACTGGAAATTTTGGGTGTATCCCGAAACAATCAGGAATGAAATGCCCAAGAACGTTCTGGTAACGAGTTCATGGGAAGAAGCCAAAACGCACGTTGCTAAAGGCAATAAGGTATTGTTCCTCTCCGGCGCACCTGAAAATCCGCCAATTGATCTGGCATTAACAACCACACCTATCTTCTGGAACCGCCTGATGAACCCGAACCGGACCTGGATGATAGGACTTCTGAATAACGCAAAACACAATGCTTTAGCTGGATTTCCGACCGAAGATTGCTGCGATTGGCAGTGGGTTAGCCTACTACCCCGTACAGTTGCAATGAATATGAGTGCCTTACCCCCTACCTTGGCTTCAGTTGTTCAGCCAATTGATGACTGGAACCGCAACCTGCGGCTTTCGATGCTCTTTGAATGCCATGTGGGTGCCGGCAAGCTGATGGTTACATCTTTTGATCTTTCTGATAAAGGAATTGAACAGCGACCAGTCGCGGCATCACTGCGCAAATCGGTTCTGGACTACATGACCTCAGCCAAGTTCAAGCCACAAATCGAAGTAACTATAACAGAATTAGACGCTTGGTTGCCATCGCGATATGTGGCACCAGTTATTCCGAGTTCGCCTCCAGCATTAAATGATGTAGCGGATCCTGGACAGGTTAAGCAATGACGTATTCTTGTATTTTCGTAAGCATATACTAAGTATTGCCTTATTCTGGAGTACTTGAACCTATTAAGAAAAACTTGTTTCTTAAACCAGTTTAAGCAAAAAGGTTCTGGCATTTTTCACTTTTGTAAAACAGCAATGATGAATATAATCATCAATTAAGCCATTACTAAAATGAAAAAATCAACAATCATGTTTTTAAGCTTTTGCCTTGCCTTTACATTAAACGCAAAAGCACAGGATTCCGGAAATGCACATGCAAAAGGTACTCCCCCGCAAGTTATTCTTACACAACTTATCCAAACCTCAGGTCTTAAAGAGCAGGAAGTAAAAATGGTTATTGTCAATTTTGCTCCCGGTGAAGATTTGGCTGCTCATCGCCATCCTATACCAACCTTCGGCTATGTTTTGGAGGGTGAACTGGAATCAACATTTGATAACAAAGTTTATCGTTATAAAGTGGGTGACGCTTTTTATGAAAGACCAAACGGCTTACATGCAAGAACAAGAAATTTGAGCAAAGACAAACCTGCTAAACTGATTGCATTTTTTGTTGGAGATAAAGCAAAACCCTTCTTGGTCCCTGAAAAGAAATAGCATTCTAAAAGCTAATTTCTCTTATAAACACATTCTTTTGCTATATGCAAACTGATGCTGTAATCAGATAACAATTAAGCCCTTTTCACAATAATGTGAAAGGGGCTTTTACATCTAACGGTATTGTATTTTTTAATAAATTGAGTGCGATTTTAAAACCATTCTTTAATCAACACACCAGCAATTTCTTTCTCTCCTCTACTAAAATTATACCTTTCGGCCAACCTTGCTGAAGATAAATTTCCAAACCTATTTGCAACATTGGCCTCCTCTGAGTGATTAATATCTTTATAGAACACCTCCTGTCTATATTTCTTTTAATATTATCCATTTTGTTCATTTTAAACAACCTCACCCATTCCGTTCATTAACCTTACAAATCCTACAACTATCTGCATTATAAGTAATTTAGATTTTAATAACATTATTAAAATAATCTATCTACAATACAAATACCTAATGTCTTCAAATCAAAGCCCCCCCTCACATTTCTATACTCTTGACGCCATCAGAGGCTTTGCAGCTATAATAGTTGTTATATATCATTGGCAATTGTTCTATTATGCAAATGACACCTGGGTATCAAGTAAGATTGATAAAACGGCGCTTCCGTTTTATCCTTACCTGTCAGTTATCTATAACGATGCCGTGGTAGCAGTCGATTTGTTCTTCCTTCTTTCCGGATTCGTTTTCTTCTGGCTATATGCTGACCGGATCGCAACGCGGAAAATAAACTTCCGTAAATTTATAATCTTCCGGATCAGCAGGCTCTACCCTGTCCACTTTGCTACCTTACTATTGGTAGCTGCCCTCCAATGGCTCATGTTCAAAAATGCCGGCCATTATTTTATTATCCAATTCAATGATACTTACCATTTTATCTTGAACCTACTTTTTATGCAAAGTTGGGGAATTGAAAAAGGCGCATCTTTCAGCGGACCATCCTGGTCGGCTTCTGTAGAAGTATTCCTTTATTTAGTATTCTTTGTCATCTGCTATCAGAAACTGCAAAATAAAAAATGGTTACTTTTTCTCTTTATACCCGCCGGCGTATTTTTACAATACTATTATACCCTCATTGGTAAAGGCATGTATTCCTTCTTTTTAGGTGGACTGGTCTACTATTTATACCTTTGGATGATTAAAGAAAACAGAGCCCAAAAATACCTCTCTGTTCTCACCGTCTTCACCGTTTTATTTTGGGTATTGTTCTTTGTAGAATATCGATTTTCCTTTCTCCAGGATATTTGGTCAAAACTGTATCTGCATGCATTCCCCAACAAAACTCTTGAGTCAGCACAATCCGCTTTCGATCTCGGTAAAAAATTCGCTTTCCGAACTTTCTTATCCCCCTGCACTATCATCACCCTGACACTTTGGGAAACCTGCAAGGGCATGCTTAACAAAAAATGGGCGCTGCTCGGTAATTGCAGCTATGCCATGTATTTAATTCATTTTTCATTACAGATCACATTCGTACTCATAATTAATGCTTTTCATATCAACCGTCTTGTACTCCGATCGCCAATTACATTGATTGTTTTTTTCCTGATTCTGATACCATTGAGTCTGATCATTCACTACTATTTTGAGTTACCTACTCAGGAAAAACTCAGGAACATATTTGTCAAAGCTAAAAGCCCCAATGTAAGCATAGCTGAAATTAAAGTACCAACATAACAAAAACTCCGTGACGGGGAGTCTATTCCCGCCATAGTTAAAGCGAGTAGTGAACAACTGCCGGTAGAATTCCTGCATTCACTAATTTTTATAAATACTGCATAATAAACTAATCACTATATATGGGATTGAAATTTAGCTTACCACTGATCCTGGTGTTGATAATAATTACGGGATGCGCAAACACCCGTAAACTCACTTACTTTAATGACATTTCGGCAACTAAAGGGATCGATTCCCTTAACCGCATGCCGCAGCTTAAAATACAGCCTGGCGATATACTGCAGATCACCATTACCACTCTTGACAAAGAAATATCTGCGATCTTTAACCCTAATATTTCTGGTTCTTCCTCGGGTAACGGCATGGAACCGGGATATCTGGTAGACAGCGCCGGCTACATAGCATTACCGGTGATTGGGAAAATAAATGTAAAGAATAAAACAACCACGGCTATTAACGATCTGGTATCACAGGAACTGGATAAAACGGCCCGTAACACCTTCGTATCTACACGGCTGGTAAATTTCAAGATATCGGTACTTGGAGACGTGGTCCACCCTGGCTCCTTCCGTATTGGGGCCGAAAGAGCCTCTATACTAGATGCATTGAGCATGGCAGGCGATCTCAACATTACCGCTAAGCGGGATGATATCATGATCATCCGGGAAGTTAATGGTATCAAAACGTATGCATCTCTAAACCTGAATGATAGTAAAACACTTTCCTCACCTTATTATTACCTCAGCAATAATGATGTTATCTATGTAAAACCCGGCCCCGACCGCAAGTTCGCCACATCCAAAACAGTACAGCTCTTGCCAGCCATCATAGGTGTGATATCACTCATTAGCACAATTGTCATTTTAAATAGATGAGCCGCACTATGAACCAGCAAAAAACAACAGACAGTAAGAACACTGTAATAGATCTGAATGATCTCTTCCGGAAGATAATATTCCACTGGCCCCTATACCTTTTGGTACTGTTGGTAACAGTTATCGGCGCTATGCTTTACATGAAATATAAGAAACCGATATATATGTCGAGCGCTAAACTATACCTGAAAGATGAAAAAAAAGGGAGTGGAGAAGAAATGGATGCGCTCAAATCGCTCTCTCTTTTTAACAGCGGTAAAAATATTGAAAATGAAATGGAGGTGCTAAAATCTCCTGTACTTGTACAAAAAGTGATAGCAGCCAACGGTTTTAACATCCGGTATTATGTAAAAGGAGCTGTAAAAAATGAAGAGATCTACAGCCACCCGCCACTTAGTATCAGAGTGCTGAGCGACAGCTCCAGAGTAGGTGCCTACATTTTTGATATAACGCGGGAAAACAATCTGCTGAAAATAACAGAAATAAAC
>NZ_JBCECK010000039.1:0-40987 GCF_039207105.1 Mucilaginibacter sp. | reverse complement strand
AAAAAATGGTCGGGTGGCCGAGTGGCTAGGCAGAGGTCTGCAAAACCTTTTACAGCGGTTCGAATCCGCTCCCGACCTCAAGGGTATTAAAAAATTTAAAGAACAAACATCATGGGCGTTACACGTTTAAAAAGAAAAGATAGAAAAAACAAAACTACTTCACGTTTAGAAGTTCAGTTTTTGAAACTGGCTACTAACCTGGAGTACGGAAGCCGTTCTGCTGAGTCAAAACACAGCCAGATCACTAAAAACAACGAAGCTTTAGCAAAAGCTATCGCTGCAAAATAATTCTATCTGGTTTTAGCGCGCTAAGCGCTTGAAAAGATCTTATAAAATCCTGTCGGTTTAAGAAACTGGCGGGATTTTTTATGCGCCGACCGTTGATTATTGGGGTGATTACGCTGATTTCGCTGATTGCCTTGTCTTGGTCGTTGATTTTGGAGGAGTGATTGCGTTGATACCGTTGATAATTGTCCTAAATCATTATTTTTTCTCAATCAGGCCATCATCAGTAAAATTCCTGCTTAGGCAGAAAGTCATCAACGAAATCAACGTAATCACCCCAATAATCAACGGTCAAGAAGCTTCTTATTGATCCTGCCAATCAGCGCAGGGCCTTCGTAAATAAAGCCGGTATATAGCTGTACCAGTGATGCGCCGGCTTGCAGTTTTTCTATGGCATCGTTGGCCGAATGGATACCGCCTACGCCAATGATAGGGAACGATCCGTTCGATTTTTTATGCAGATAGCTGATCACCTCGGTTGAACGCTTGGTAAGCGGTTTGCCACTCAATCCACCCATTTCATTTTTTAGGCTTTCGGCCACAGTTAAGTTTTCGCGGCTGATAGTAGTATTAGTGGCAATAATACCTGCAATGCGGGTTTGCTGCACAATGTCAACAATATCATCCAACTGCGAGTCGGTGAGGTCGGGTGCTATTTTGAGCAGGACAGGTCTGCTGATACCGTTTTTTGAGTTGCGTTGCTGCAAGGTGTTCAGGATGTGCATTAAAGGCTCTTTCTCCTGCAGGGCACGCAATCCGGGAGTGTTAGGCGAGCTTACGTTCACCACAAAATAATCAACCACATCAAACAGGCGGTCAAAGCATTTGATATAGTCGCTCACGGCATCCTCGTTCGCGGTAACCTTGTTTTTACCGATGTTGCCGCCAATGATAAGTTGTTTTTGAGCGCCTTTGGCATTCCGGCGAAAAGCAGCCATGCGTTCGGCCACCACATCAACGCCTAAATTATTAAACCCCATACGATTGATCAGCGCACCATCGGGCGGCAGGCGAAACATACGCGGCTGCGGATTGCCGGGCTGAGGCAGGGGGGTAACCGTACCGATCTCCACAAAACCGAAACCAATATTGGCCATTTCGCCCATCAGCTCGCCATTTTTATCAAAGCCGGCAGCCAGGCCAACCGGGTTTTTAAAACGCAAACCAAATACTTCTTTTTGCAGTCGCGGGTTGTTCACATCCCATATGGCCCGGCTCAAAGCTGCCCCGCCCGGAAAGCGGTTAAAGCGTTTTAAGTTGCGGGTAACAAAATAATGTACTTTTTCAGGATCGAACTGGAACAGGATGGGTTTTAATAAAAAATACATGCCGCGAAGTTAGCACATTAGTTAATGTGTGTAAACCAGAAATTAGGAATTATTAATTTGTTGTACAATACCTATTCTACCGCGAGTTTAGCGACAGCGTAACTCGTGGTACGTATGGCAAGAGCTTTCAGCTCGCTTAATTTATGAAAATCACGTAAGCTGAAAGCTTACTCTATGATAAGTCACGAGTTACGCTATCGCTAAACTCGCGACAGAGCCACATTTTTTTAAAACAACTTTATTAACTTGAACCCGATGAGCAGTAATTATAAATTTCATGATCAGGAACGGCCATATTTTGTAACTTTTACGGTAATAAGATGGATTGATGTACTTACCAGAAGAGAATATAAAGATATTATTGTTGATAGTCTCAAATATAGCATTGAAAATAAAGGCCTTCAACTGTACGCATGGGTTATTATGAGTAACCATGTTCATTTGATAATCGGGACGAATAACAAACCTATGCAGGATATTTTAAGGGATATCAAAAGACATACGTCAAAAGCCATTATAAAAGCTATTAGTGAAAATTTGCAAGAGAGCAGAAGAGAATGGATGCTCTGGTTTTTTGAACGCGAAGGGAAAAATAACGTTAATAATGAACGCTATCAATTTTGGCAGCAAGGGAGCCATCCTGTTGAGTTATCAAGCAACGGAATAATGGATCAAAAGCTTGAATATCTGCATAGCAATCCTGTAACAGCAGGATGGGTTAATGAACCAGAGCAATATCTTTACAGCAGCGCGATTGATTATGCAGGAGGAAAAGGATTAATTGATATTGTTTTGATAGGCTAAGTCTAAAAAATATCATTCTACCGCGAGTTTAGCGATAGCGTAACTCGTGGTACGCATGGCAAGAGCTTTCAGCTCACTTTATTTGTGATAATTACGTAAGCTGAAAGCTTACTCCCATGCCAAGTCACGAGTTACGCTGACGCTAAACTCGCGACAGTGAAAAGCAACGGGCGGGTGAGTTGCCAATGTACCATTCCTGATACAAAACCCCAATCCATTGCCCAACAATCACGTAAAATTGTAAATTCGAAAAACATAGCCAAACAAAATAAGCCATCTATGATCAAAATACTAAGCGATAAGTTTGAGTCTTCGCGCCGTCATTTTCTTAAAACCGCATCTATAGGTACTTTGGCCGCTGTTGGGGTACCGCAAATTGTATCTGCCGCCCTGGCTGCAGAAAAAGCATCCAAACTGAAATTTAATACAGGTGATGTAATACTGTTTCAGGGTGATTCTATTACTGACTGGGGGCGCGACCATAAAAAAAACGAATATAACACCACTGCTGCCCTGGGTTCGGGGTATGCGCTGGTTACTGCGTCCAAACTGTTGTTTGACCATGCTGATAAGGGCCTCAAAATATATAACAAAGGTGTTAGCGGTAATAAGGTTTACCAGCTGGCCGAGCGCTGGGATACCGATTGCCTGGCTATAAAACCCAATATATTAAGTATACACATTGGTGTAAATGATTTTTGGCACACCCTTAATGGCAGCTATAGCGGCACCATTGATAATTACACTGCCGATTATAAGAAACTGCTTACACGTACCAAAGAGGCTCTGCCCGATGTGAAATTGGTGATCTGTGAACCATTTGCTTCGAAAGGCGTAAAGGCTGTAGACGATAAATGGTATCCAACGTTTGATCTGTTCAGGAAAGCGGCCCGTGACATAGCCACTGAATACAATGCTATTTTTGTGCCATTTCAGGCTGCCTTTGATAAAGCCATAGAAACCACTCCGGCAGCATACTGGAGCCTTGATGGCGTACACCCAAGCATAGCCGGCGAAGCTCTGATGGCCCAAACCTGGCTAAAGGCGGTGGGAGCGTAGCCTGGCATTAAGGTTGTACGTTTTAAGTGATACGTAGTAAGTTGAAAGATCATGTTATACGGTCAGATTATATCTAACGTAAAACCTGAAAAGTTATATTGGCATAAACTAATTGCTTGCACACTTTGAGATACGTAATAATCTGCGTTTTTGCTTTATCTGTTTTAATAGCTTGTAAGCAGTCGGCTAATAAATCGGTTAAAAAGGCTGATACTGTTGTTAAAGCACCTCTATCATTGATTGTTAAAAAGGATACTGTTGGAAAAAAAGTTTACCCATTAACAGATAGCGGACAACTAATGATGCATCTGGATAGCTTGCCAAAGGCGGTATTTCCCTATAAGTCAGACGGAAATATGCAGTCTGTTATTGCAATCGATCTATCAGCATTTAAAAATAAAAAGCTACATAATATTCCATTGAAACTTATTCCAACACAACTTGGAGCAGGCTTTTTAGATAGCGCTGAAGATGATTCAGATTCCAGTGCTGTTTCCTTTAATTTAGTTGACACGGCTAATCATAAAGTTGAAGGAGTTTTAGTGGCTATTAGACCCAAATTTGTTGTTATTGATCTTCGGGGAATTTTGGTAACCTTATCTTATCATGTCGAAGTGATTGACGCTATTCATACGGTTACAGGCGATGGGAATAATCATTGGCAAATTAGTCGGACGTCAACAATTAATAAAGACCTTACTATTGTGCTCCACCATTCGTGGAGTGCTGAATCTTACAAAAAGGGTCATTTCGATTCTGAAAATGATGAAGAAAAATGGTTTATTGATAGCGGCGGTCATATTAAAAAGCAATAGATCAAGCATAGCTTAAGGCGATAGTACATAATGAACGCGTAGTACGTTGAAAGACCGCATTTTAGGTTAGAATTATCTATGCAACGTAAAACATATAACGTACAACCTATAACCTTCCTGCTTTCGTCTCAAAAGCGTATCTTTGCGGCCAAATGATTGCGATAAATAACCTTACGTTTGAGATTGGTGCGCGGGCCCTTTATGATGAAGCCAACTGGCATATAAAACCCGGTGAAAAAATTGGTTTAATAGGTGCCAATGGAACCGGTAAAACTACCCTCCTGAAAATTATTGTAGGCGATTACAAACCTACATCGGGCACCATATCAATGGCTAAGGACCTTACAATGGGGTACCTGAACCAGGATTTGCTGTCATACTCATCTGATAAAACTATTGTACATGTGGCTATGGAAGCTTTTGAGCGCCAGAACCAGCTGCATGATGAGATTGAGACCTTACTTAAAAAACTCGAAACTGATTACACCGAAGATCTTTTACACAAACTGAGCGATAAACAGCATGAGTTTGAACTGCTTGACGGTTATAACATTGAATATAAGGCACGCGAAATATTAGCGGGTTTGGGTTTTAGCGACACTGATTGCGAGCGTAAGCTAAGCACCTTTTCGGGTGGATGGCGCATGCGTGTAATGCTGGCCAAAATATTATTGCAGGCTCCCGACATCCTGTTACTGGATGAGCCTACCAACCACCTTGACTTACCATCTATCCAATGGCTGGAAGATTATCTGAAGGCTTTTAATGGCGCTATCGTTATCGTATCGCACGATAGATGGTTCCTGGATAAGGTGATCAACCGCACGGTTGAATCGCGCAAGGGTAAGCTTACCGTTTACGCGGGCAACTATAGTTTTTACCTGGAAGAGAAAGCCCTGCGCGAAGAAATTCAGCGTGGTGAGTTCAAAAACCAGCAATCAAAAATAAAACAGGAAGAGCGTTTGATTGAGCGTTTCCGTGCCAAGGCATCTAAAGCAAAAATGGCGCAATCGCGTATTAAAATGCTTGATAAAATGGAGCGTGTTGATGATGTGGATGATGATAACCCTACGGTTAACTTCGCCTTCCGTTTCACCAAACAATCTGGTAGGCACGTGGTAACGATGGAGCACATCACCAAAAAATATCCCGGCATCGATATTTTGGATGATGCGGAGGCCATTATTGAAAAGGGCGACAAAATAGCCTTGATTGGTGCCAACGGTAAAGGTAAATCAACCCTGTTGCGCATAGTGGCCGGTGCCGATAAAGAGTTTGCAGGTAGGGCCGAAACAGGTCATAATGTATCGCAAACATTTTTTGCACAGCACCAGCTGGAATCATTGCACCTGGAAAATCAGATATTGCAGGAACTGCAGGCTTTTGCACCTAAACATACCGATACGGAACTGCGTACCATATTAGGTTCGTTCCTGTTTACGGGCGATGATGTGTTTAAAAAGATCAAGGTACTATCGGGTGGCGAAAAATCACGTGTGGCTTTGGCTAAGGCACTTACTGCCGATGCTAACTTCCTGGTACTGGATGAGCCTACCAACCACCTGGATATGCAATCGGTAAATATCCTGATCCAGGCTTTAGATCAGTACGAAGGTACGCTGATCGTGGTATCGCACGACAGGTATTTCCTGGATAACGTAGCCAACAAGATCTGGTTTATTGAGGATCAAAAAATAAAAGTTTACCCAGGTACTTATGCCGAATACGACGAATGGTTGTCTAAACGTAAGTTAGAGCCAAAAGCGGCCATCCCGGCTCCTCAGCCTAAAAAGGAGGAGAAAAAGCCCGAACCGGTTAAACAGCAGCATGGCGAGAACAAACACCAGCAGCTTAAAAAACTAAACCAGGACCTAAGCAAAATGGAAGAGCAGATTGCCGACCTGGATAAAACCGTAAAACAACTGGAAGCCAAATTGGCCGACGATAAAATTTACACTGATAATGCCAAGTTAAAGGAAACCAATGCAGCCTATTCCCAAAAGCAAGCAGAACTAAAACAAGTTCAGCAAAAATGGGAAACCCTGGCCGAGCAGATCCTGGAACTGGAAGCATAAACTATAACAGGATATTTTAATATATCCGCAGATTTTAGTATATTTAAAGAAATAACAGCCCGTCTTTTCCTTTAACCGGAAAGGCGGGCTGTTTTGTTAAAGAGCCAGGAAGAAGAAAAGTGTAGATATTTGGTATTTGTGTCTGTTTATCAGTTAGTTAAAACTTTTTAAACATTTATAAATGACCTAAAAGCGCACCAAAATGCAAGATTTTCGCTCAATTCAATCAATTTCCCACCAATTTTCGCCTTTTTTTGACCTTTTTTGAAACGAAAAAGTGTTAAAATAAAATTTTAAAAAGTTTTCCGGTTGGGTTGTGTAAAATATTGGTTGGGCTAATTAGTTTCTCTTTCGGAAATTCTTAAATTTCCAATCTCAAGATCGGGCCGGTTTTGTCCCGGCAAAATGAGGATACCTAAAAACTAAAAAATGAGAAAGCATCTTTGCCTGTTCGTTCTCCTGCTGGTTACTATCAAAGGCTTCGCGCAAGCGCCTTATGACAATAATGTATATAACACTTCCATCAAAAGCGTGGAGTTTTATAACAGCAAAAAACAGGGTTCGTTCCCGGTAATCAATTTAGGATCAGATGAAAAAGTGCTGCTGGCTTTTGACGATCTGAGAGGTGGCAGCCGCAATTATTACTATACTATTGAGCATTGCGATACCCGCTGGAACTCCTCAAACCTATCCACCGCCGAGTACCTGCAAAGCTTTACCGACGACCGTTTGTATACCTACACTTACTCATCGGGGACTATTCAAAAATATACACATTATGAGCTTAAGCTGCCTAACAACAACATAGCGCCCAAATTGGCAGGTAACTATATACTAAAGGTTTACGAGGATGGCGACCAATCAAAAATGGTGCTTACCCGCCGTTTATATGTGCTGGGCAAAAAGGTAACTATAGCGGCTACTACAGGCCCGTCGCCGGGCACAGAAACCCGGCAAACCAACCAAAAGGTAAACTTTACCGTTGATTATACAGGCTTGCAGGTTCAAAACCCATCAAATGATATACGCGCCTTTCTGATGCAGAACGCCCGTACGCAAACCGGTATATTAAACACGCAGCCTACTTATGTACGGGGAACGCAACTACTTTATAATGATGTTACCATCAATGATTTCCCGGGCAGAAACGAATTCAGGCTGTTTGATACCCGTACGCTGAAGCTTAATTCACAGCACATTGCGCGTATTATTAAGGATACGGCCAACAACGTGGTTTTACTGACTGATCCGGTACGTGACAGCCCTAATTATATTTTAACATATGATAATGACGGCAAATTCTTTGTACTGAACCAGGATGGCACCGACCCACGTATTGATGCTGATTACGCGCATATCTATTTTAGTTTTGCCGCCAACAAGTCGGAATCTGAAGGGAGTGTTTACATTGTTGGCCAGTTTAATGATTACAAGCTGGATGAGCATAGCAAACTAACCCGAGGCGAAAACGGAAAATATAATATCAACTTGTTTTTAAAGCAGGGGGTATACGATTATGAATACGTTTGGTACGATAATAAAACGAAAAGAGCCAACGATATCACGTTTGAGGGCAGCCATTTTGAAACTGAAAATGATTACCAGCTGCTTATCTACTACCGCCCGCCCACTGCCCGCTGGGATGAGCTGGTTGGCTTTGGCGAGTTGAATACGGTGAAGAAATAGGAGCTTCACCTAAGTTCTTTCCAAAGGGGAGGACTTTGAAGTAATACTCCCTCTCCTTTGGAGAGGACTGGAGTGAGGCTCAAAAAACGTATCTTTGTACAAAACAAATCTCTATATGACAGGAAAATCGCCGCAGGAATCATATACCATCATGAATGAATTGGTATTACCCAATGATACCAACACCTTAAACAACCTGATGGGTGGGCGCCTGCTGCACTGGATGGATATTGCCGCGGCTATATCCGCGCAAAAACACTGTAATCGCATTGTGGTAACCGCATCGGTTGATAACGTGTCATTCCAGTCGCCTATTAAACTGGGCGATGTGATCAGTATAGAGGCAAAGGTAACCCGGGCATTCACAACTTCGGTGGAGGTTCGCATGGATGTATGGGCACAGAATATACCATCGGGTACCCGTGTAAAAAGCAACGAGGCCTATTATACCTTTGTAGCGCTTGACAGTGAGGGTAAAAAAACAGCTGTACCGTGCCTGATACCAGAAACAGACGCGGAAGTAACCCTTTTTGAGGGAGCTTTGCGCCGTCGCCAATTGAGGCTTATATTGGGTGGTAAAATGCTGCCAAACGATGCTACCGAACTGAAAGCGCTTTTCTTTGGCGAACAGCTTCCGCTGAACCTGCGCGATTAATTAGTGGCGGTAACAAAAAGGGAATTTCATACTCTAAATATCAGGTACAATGTACCAACCGATTTAAATTTATTGCCATGAGATACTTTTTATGCTTTTTGCTGCCACCGCTGGCCATATTAACCACTGGCCGGATAGGCGCATTCATATTGAATATATTGTTAACGCTTTGCTTTCTGATACCAGGTATTATTCACGCTATATTAGTGATTAACGATTATTACGAAGCCAAAAGGCATCGCCAGCTGATGCGTGCTACCCGAAGAGCCGGAAGATGGTAATTAGTGAATGTGTAAATGTGCGGATATGCAGATGTGCAAATGATACCCGTTTACATCTAAAATAATATCTGCACATTTGCATATCTTAAATCTGCACATCTATAAAAGATGCAAAAAGGCAAACTGTTAATTATCGACGACGAAGAACGGCTGCGCAACCTGCTGGCCCGTATACTTCAGCTGGAAGGTCACGAAGTACTTACCGCTGCAAACGCCAAAGAAGGCCTGCGCAAATTACAACAGGAACAAATTCAGGTAGTATTGAGTGATGTAAAGCTGCCTGATATCGACGGTATCACCCTCTCCGAAACTATCAAAAAAACATATCCGGCTACCGAAATTATAGTCCTTACCGCCTATGGCACCATTAACGATGGGGTAAAGGCCATTAAAGCAGGTGCTTTTGATTATATCACCAAAGGTGATGATAACGAAAAGATAATCCCCCTGGTAAGCAAGGCTATGGATAAGGCCCTGCTGCAGCAAACGGTGATTGACCTGCAAAGTAAGTTGAATGATAAGTTTGGGTTCGACAGGCTTATCGGTAAATCAACAGCTATAAGTGATGTGATCAAGCTGGCTCAAAAAGTATCTTTAACCGATACCACTGTTTTGTTATTGGGTGAAACCGGCACCGGGAAAGAGATTTTTGCCGAAGCTATTCACCAGGCCAGTAACCGGAGCGCTAAATCATTCGTGGCTGTAAATTGCAGCGCCTTTACTAAAGAGTTATTGGAAAGCGAGCTGTTTGGCCATAAGGCAGGATCATTTACCGGCGCACTGAAAGATAAAAAAGGCCTGTTTGAGGAAGCCAACGGAGGTACTATATTTTTAGATGAAATTGGCGAGCTCGACCATGATCTGCAAGCCAAACTGCTTCGAGTGCTGGAATCGCAGCAGTTTTTAAAAATAGGTGATACCAAGCCTACCCAGGTCAATGTACGGATACTGGCTGCAACCAACCGCAACCTGCAAACTGAAATAACCGATGGCCATTTCCGGTCAGATCTGTTTTACCGCCTGTCGGTTTTCCAGATCACATTGCCTGCCCTGCGCGAGCGTAAAAAAGATATTAAGCTGCTGGCCGAATACTTTATGCAGTATTTTGCCCTAAAGGTTAAAAAGCAGATCAATAAACTAAGCGAGGAGTTTGTAGATAAGCTGGAAGCATACAACTGGCCCGGCAACATCCGCGAACTGAAAAACATCATTGAACGCGCGGTTATCTTGGCCGATAATAATATTTTAGACGAAAGCCTGCTACCCTATGAAATTCAGCAGCAACAGGTAAAATCAGGCAGCCCGCTATCTGCGTTTGATCTATCATCGGTAGAAAAACTGCACATACAGCGCGTACTTAACCATACCCACGGTAACCGCGCCGAAGCCGCTCATTTGTTAAACATAGGTGTAGCTACACTTTACCGTAAGCTTAAAGAGTACGGGTTGGAGTAGGGTTAGATACAATAATTCGCGGGTTGGGTAGCGGATGGAAAAGTCTTTTTGCCTATCTTAAATGCATGAAAACCCTAAACCTTGTAATTGCTTTTATACTCATCCAAATTAGCTATGCATTGGCACAGGATACTACCTCCATTATGCAGGCAATGAGGAAAGGCAGCATATTCAGACAAGCGGCAAAATACATCGAATTAAAAGATGTTCCGGATCATATAGGCGATACGGTTTGTGTTTATGGCCATATACGTGAGATCAAAGAAATACCTGGTGTTAATGGTTTCATTGTAAGTATTGACTCCGCATCGAAAGGTAGATCCGTTGCCGTTGAGATAAGCTATCTGTATGAAGCTGCCAAACCGAGTGTGCTCAAAGCCTTAAAAAAACATGATATTGAGGTGTACGGGGTAGTAAATGGAAACCGTGAAAAACCAATCATTACAAACTCAGTCTTTATGGCTGATGATAAATCAGCTTTTTTGCTTTCAAGCTTTAAATCAAGATTGCAGTTTCAAAAAGATGGAGGTAAAAAGCCATCGACGCGTGTTACAAGTGTTGAGTTACTGCCTCCAAGTAGGGAGGCAGTTAAAGCCAGTAGCTACAAATATTTTTCTGAAAGGGTAAATAAAAAAATATGGTATAGCGATAGTGTTTCAGATGCTAAATTTTATGTAAACGAAATGCTTACCGAATTATATTTAAGTAACGAAACATTAGTAGTAATCATTAAAGGCGAAGTCCGCAATAAGTTTCATACAATTCCTGAGGTTGCATTTTTAAATAAACAAATCTCGATTAAAGGGAGGGTAATTCCTTATAAAGGAAAATTCGCTGTAAACATTACTAATCCTAAACAAATAGAATTAATAGGGTATTAATTTTTCAGTGCCCATTCCCACTTTGATAACCAATTATCATTTTGATAGGTTTATCAATCACTAAAAATCTCCAACAATTACATAAAAACCTATTAAATGGCTGTATTTAAGCTATTTAATAGGTTTTGTTATTTTGTGGCATCCGCTTGGTAAAGCACCTGTAAAAACTAATACTATGGATGTTTTACAAGTTGTTATTTACGTAGTGGCCTTCATAGCCATCTTCTGGCTCTTTTTTAAATCAGTTAGTTACTTCGAAAAAATCTAATCACCATGATCGCATTATTCATTGTGGCCATAGCCGTGTTCATATACATGGTGTACGTGCTGCTTAAACCCGAAAAATTTTAACTATATAACCCATGAACTCTGAAATTTCAGGTGTAATATTTACTTACCTGCTCACGCTTGCACTGGCTATACCACTGGGCCGCTACATAGCCCGCGTTTTTAAAGGCGAAAAAACATGGCTTGATTTTATGGCCCCTGTTGAACGTTTCATTTTCCGTTTCAGCGGTATTGATACCAAAAAGGAAATGAACTGGAAACAGCATTTATTTGCCCTGCTTACTATTAATAGCGTGTGGCTCATTTATGCATTTGTTTGTTTAATGGCCCAGGGCCACCTTCCGCTTAATCCAGATGGCAACGCGGGCCAATCGGCAGATACAGCTTTTAATACCGCCATTAGTTTTTTGGTAAACTGTAACCTGCAACACTACTCAGGCGAAAGCGGCGCTACTTACTTTACACAGCATTTTGTGTTTATGTTCCTGCACTTTGTTTCTGCTGCTACAGGTATTGCAGCACTGGTCGTAGTGTTCAGGGCCTTAAAAGATAAAGTGACCGACAAGCTGGGTAACTTTTGGGATTACTTTGTAAAAACCCTTACCCGTGTATTACTGCCTATATCATTTGTAATAGCCATTATATTAGCCTTTAACGGCATGACCACCAGCTATGCCGGTAAAGACACTTTTATCAGTATGCAGGGCGATACCGTTCACGTATCCCGCGGTCCGGTTGCTGCTTTGGTGGCCATTAAACACTTAGGTACAAACGGCGGCGGTTGGTTTGGAGCAAACTCAGCTCATCCAATCGAAAACCCAAACTACTTAACCAATATTACAGAACTGGTTGCGCAAACTTTAATACCCATTGCGTTGGTATTTGCGCTTGGCTTTTATCTTAACAAGAAAAAATTCGCTTACGTTATATTCGGTGTCATGACGCTGGGTATGCTCATGTTGCTCATCCCAACAATGAATGCCGAACTGGGGGGTAACCCTGCTATCGCTAAAATGGGGATTAGCCAGCCAACGGGCGCAATGGAAGGTAAGGAAGTGCGCTTTGGCCCGGCCAGTTCTGCTTACTGGAGCATAGTTACCACTATTATATCAACAGGTTCCATCAACTCCATGCACGATAGCGCCATGCCGGTATCAGGTATCATGATGATGCTGGGCATGATGGTGAACTGCTTTTACGGTGGCTGTGGGGTAGGTATCCTGAACTTTTACATTTTTATCATTATAGCCGTGTTTATTTCGGGATTGATGGTTGGGCGAACACCCGAGTTTTTCGGCCGTAAAATCGAGGCCCGGGAAATGAAGATAGCCTCGTTGATCGCCTTGCTGCATCCTTTCATTATTTTGGTAGGTTTGGCCATTTCGTCATATGTATTAGTACATATGCCTGGTGCAGATTGGGCGGTTAAACCGTCGGCCTGGTTAAATAACCCGGGTAGCCACGGCTTTTCCGAAATGCTGTATGAGTATACCTCATCTGCTGCCAACAACGGTTCAGGTTTTGAAGGTTTGGGCGATGGTAATATATTCTGGAACGTTACTACTGGTATTGTCATGATCCTTGGTAGGTTTTTACCAATTATTGGCCCGCTGGCCATAGCCGGTTTGTTAGCCAATAAAAAATATATACCAGAATCGGCCGGAACATTGAAAAGCGATACCTCAACTTTTGGGGTGATGATATTCGCGGTGATCGTGATTATTGCTGCACTGTCATTCTTCCCGTCATTAGCATTAGGTCCAATTGCCGAACATTTTTCATTAAGATAAACGAGCCTCACCCCGCCTCTCCAAAGGAGATGGTTCTTAAAAGTCCTCTCCCTTGGAGAGGATTTAGGTGAGGCTAAACAAAAGAAATAATCATATAGAATTCGTCATGAACTCAAATCAAAATACATTATTCCAGGGCGATCAAATGAGGGAGGCTTTCAAGCAGTCATTTATCAAACTGAACCCACGCGTACTGTTCCGCAACCCGGTAATGTTTACCGTTGAGATAGGAACATTCGTGATGCTGATAGTAAGCATTTACTCTTTTGCCAATAAAGGACAGGGCAGTTTTGCTTACAACTTTACCGTATTCATCGTTTTACTATTAACTGTTCTGTTCGCCAATTTCGCCGAAGCTATTGCCGAGGCGCGCGGAAAAGCGCAGGCCGAGAGCCTGCGCAAAACCCGCGAAGAAACACCTGCCCGTTTACTGGTTAACGGTAAAGAAGAAAGGGTGATGTCGTCGCAATTAAAAAAAGGCGATGTGTTTATCTGCGAAACCGGCGATAACATCCCAACCGATGGTGAGATCATTGAGGGTATTGCTACCATTGATGAATCGGCCATTACCGGTGAGTCAGCCCCGGTGATCCGTGAGGCGGGCGGCGATAAATCATCTGTGACAGGCGGTACTAAGGTATTATCTGACAGGATCAAGGTAATGGTGACCACTCAACCCGGCGAAAGCTTTCTGGATAAGATGATCGCCCTGGTGGAAGGTGCCTCACGCCAGAAAACACCGAATGAAATAGCTTTAACTATTTTACTGGCAGGCTTCACGCTGATATTCGTGATCGTGTGCGTTACGTTGAAACCTTTTGGCGATTATGCCAACACGCCTATCACCATAGCGGCTTTTATCTCTCTGTTTGTATGTCTCATCCCAACCACTATCGGCGGGCTTTTATCAGCCATTGGTATAGCGGGTATGGACAGGGCTTTGCGTGCCAACGTGATCACCAAATCGGGTAAAGCGGTTGAAACCGCCGGCGATTTGGATACCCTTTTGCTCGATAAAACCGGTACTATTACTATAGGTAACCGTAAGGCAACCCAATTTTGGCCTGCATTGGGCATCTCTCCTGACGTGTTGATTAATGCGGCAGTATTGGCTTCACTTGCTGATGAAACCCCAGAAGGTAAATCCATCATTGAACTGGCAGGTCATGACAAGGCATTTTTAGATGTTAAAGCTCCTGAAGGTTCTGTGTTTATCAAATTCACCGCCGAAACCCGTTCCAGCGGTATTGATACACCCGATGGTTTAAAGATTCGTAAAGGCGCGTTCGATTCGATGAGAAACCTGGCCCATAAAGCCGATAAAAGGGTTCCGGAAGAGGTAGAAGATTGTGTGAAACGGGTAGCTTCTAACGGTGGTACACCACTGGTAGTTGCTCAGAACAGTGAAATTTTAGGCGTTATCGAACTACAGGACATTATTAAAACAGGTATTGCCGAACGTTTTGAGCGCCTGCGCAAAATGGGTGTTAAAACCGTAATGGTAACTGGCGATAATCCGCTAACCGCCAAATTTATTGCCGAAAAAGCTGGTGTAGACGATTTTATTGCCGAGGCCAAGCCTGAGGATAAAATGAACTACATTAAAAAAGAGCAACAGGGCGGTAAACTGGTAGCCATGATGGGCGACGGTACAAATGATGCCCCTGCTTTGGCCCAGGCCGATGTTGGTGTAGCCATGAACAGCGGTACACAAGCAGCAAAAGAGGCCGGTAACATGGTAGATTTGGACAATGATCCCACCAAACTGATCGAGATTGTGGAGATAGGTAAGCAGTTGCTCATGACCCGCGGCACGCTTACCACATTCTCCATCGCTAATGATGTGGCCAAGTATTTTGCTATTGTTCCGGCACTGTTCATGGTATCCATACCATCGTTAAGGGCGCTAAACATTATGGCCTTGCACAGCCCGGAATCAGCGATACTATCAGCAGTTATTTTTAACGCGATCATTATCCCGCTGTTAATTCCATTGGCTTTAAAAGGTGTGGAGTATAAACCGATAGGAGCAAGCGCGCTGTTGCGTCGTAACCTGCTGATCTACGGACTTGGCGGTGTACTTATCCCATTCATAGGCATAAAGCTGATTGACCTTGCCGTTGGCATATTTATATAGATATGAGTGCAGAGATATGAGATTTGAGACAAAAAAACAGAAGTCTTGAATTTCATATCCCTATCAATGGTCTCATATCTCAAATCTAATATCTCATATCTAAAATAAAAAGATGAAAACATATTTGTTGCCCTCATTAAAGTTAACGCTCATTTTGATCGTGATACTTGCAGGCATTTACCCACTGGCTATAGCCGGAGTAGGAAAATTAACACCGGGACACGGAGATGGCGAAACCATCCAATACAAAGGCCGTACAGTTGGCTATGCCCTAATAGGCCAAAAATTTACTAAAGACGAATATTTCTGGTCGCGCCCATCGGCTGTTGATTATAACGCGGCAGGTTCAGGAGGCTCAAACAAAGGTCCGTCAAACCCTGATTATTTAAAACAGGTTGATGACCGCATCAAGGATTTTATGAAACATAATCCCGGCGTTACCCGTGCTCAAATACCGGCCGAGCTGGTTACCGCATCGGGCAGTGGTTTGGATCCTGACCTGTCGCCAGCCGGTGCCCAGGTGCAGATTGCCCGCATTGCCAAAATACGCGGTATATCGGCACAACAATTAACCCAGCTGGTTAACGAGCATACCGAAAAACCGTGGTTAGGTGCATTTGGCCCGGCTAAGGTAAATGTGCTTAAACTGAACATCGCTTTAGACGAGCTGAAGAAATAGTATGGATTGTTTTGTAATTAATGTTGATTGTTAATTATAAACTTGGTTTGATTGACATTCATACTATAAAAGGGGATTTTTCGGAATCTCCTTTTATTAGTTTTAATACATTTATATAATGATCATGAATTTGAAAGGTAAGGTATACCAATCATGAGTGAAGAAAAAGAACAATCGGTTGAGCATTTTCTGGAACTGATCAAGCGTTCGCGGAGAGGTAAATTTAAGGTTTACATAGGCATGAGTGCGGGAGTAGGTAAAACCTACCGAATGCTGCTGGAGGCTCAGGCCCTGATGCGCAGCGGCATTGATGTTAAAATAGGATACATTGAAACGCATAACCGCAAAGAAACCGTTACCCAGTTAGAGGGCCTGCCGCTGATACCCCGCCGCAAGCTATTTTATAAGGGAAAGGAACTCGAGGAGATGGATCTGAAAGCCATCATTAGCCTGCGGCCCGAGGTGGTAATTGTTGATGAGCTTGCCCATACTAACATTGAGGGCAGCAAAAATGAAAAACGCTGGCAGGATGTAGTGGAGATACTGAACGCGGGCATCAATGTGATCAGCGCAGTGAATATTCAGCACATGGAAAGCCTCAACGAAGAAGTAGAACGCATAACCGGGGCCACCATAAATGAGCGCATACCCGATAAGGTTTTGCAAATGGCGGATGAGGTGGTGAATATTGACCTTACTGCAGATGAGCTGATTGACAGGCTAAAGGAAGGTAAAATATATGATGCAACAAAGGTTCCGCTGGCGTTGAGTAACTTTTTTCAGTCAGACAGGATATTGCAGTTGCGGGAGTTGGCCCTGCGCGAGGTAGCTCACCAGGTTGAACGGAAGATTGATACCGAGATACCTAAAAATATTAAACTGCGGCCCGAGCTTTTCTTGGCCTGCATAAGTACCAACGATGCATCGGCCAAGGTAATTATACGTAAAACGGCAAGGCTGTCATCATACTATCGCTCTAAATGGTTTTTATTGTATGTGCAAACATCAAGGGAAAGCAGCGACAAAATAAACCTGGCTTCGCAGCGGCACCTGATCAATAATATGAAGCTGGCCACCCAGTTGGGCGGCGAGGTACTGAAAATAAAAAGTGATAACATAGCCAAAACCATTTGGGAAACGGCCGAAAAGCATGATGTAACTACCATTTGCATTGGCAAACCGCGATTTAAATTTTATCAGGTGATCATGAAAACAGCCATATTTACGCAACTACTGAATAAAATGTCAAAAACTGATATTGACCTTGTAATACTATCATAGCCATGACCATTAAAAATAAACTCCGTACCGGCATAGGTTTTTTGTTTGTACTGGCATTAATATGCTGCGGGTTATCAATCTATTTTCTGAATCGCCTGTCGGCAGATGCCGGGGTGATCCTGAAGGATAACTATAAAACCCTGCAGTATACCCAAAAAATATTAGCTGCAATTGATGCAAGCGGCGGGCTCATAACTCCGGCCCAGGTTAAAACAATTGATTATAACCTCAACCTGCAAAGGCACAATGTTACCGAGCAAGGCGAAGGTAAATTGACCGACTCATTAAGCGCTGTTTATGAAAAAATTAAACTGCCCGGTCAGGACATTAAACTGCAAAACGAGTTACGCATCCAGGCCCGCCAGCTGATATATGGTATTATGCAGCTAAACATGAATGCCATATCGCACAAAAATGATGTGGCTACCCATACAGCCAGCCGTGCTACCATACTGGTCGCTTTTTGCGGCGCGTTCCTGTTTTTGGTTGCCTTTAGTTTCGCGGTGAATTTCCCGGGTTACATAGCTAATCCGCTTAAGGAGTTAACCGCCCGCATCAAAGAAGTATCAAACCGTAATTATCATCAGCAAATTCATTTTAAATCTGATGATGAGTTTGGTGAACTGGGAGAAGCATTCAATGTCATGACCAAGAAACTGGATGAGTTTGAGAATAGCAACCTGGCCAGCATCTTGTTTGAAAAGAAACGGATCGAGACCATCATCAACAGCATGCACGATGCCATTTTAGGTTTGGATGAGAAGCTCATCATCATATTTGCCAACGAGGTGGCCTGTACCCTGATCGGGATGACTGCCGAGCAACTGAACGGCAGGTATGCTCCGGATATAGCCCTGGAAAACGACCTGCTGCGCAATTTGCTCGTTAACGATCAGCCTAAACTGAAAATATTTGCAGATAACCGGGAGAGCTTTTACTCGCGCGAATCATTATCGGTAAACAGCAAAGGGAAAGTTATCGGAAAAGTGATCATCTTGAAAAATATAACCGAATATCAGCAGTTAGATGAGGCTAAAACTAATTTTATCGCCACCATATCGCACGAGTTAAAAACGCCTATCTCCTCTATAAAAATGAGTTTAAAATTGCTGGATGATAGTCGTATAGGAGCCGTTAACACCGAGCAAAAGCAGTTGCTGGAAAATATTGATGATGACGCCCGTCGCCTGCTGCAAATAACCGGCGAACTGCTGGATATGGCACAGGTTGAAACCGGAAAATTGCAGCTTAATTTTGGCAGTACACACCCCAGAAACATTGTTGATTACGCGGTGCGCGCCATCAAATTTACTGCCGATCAAAAGCAGGTTGCCATCAATGTAGATTGCGATGAGAACTTACCTGAGGTTCATGCCGATCTGGACAAAACCACCTGGGTATTGATTAACCTGCTCTCAAACGCTATCAAATACAGCCATGAAAAGTCAACCGTTGAGCTGGTGGTGAAAAAACACCATAATGACGAGATTGAGTTTTCGGTACAGGATCATGGTAAAGGTATTGAAGAGCAATATCTGTCGCGCCTGTTTGAACGCTACTTTAAAGTGCCAAACGCCTCTGCCGATCAAACCGGCACTGGCCTGGGCCTGGCCATAGCCAAAGATTTTATCGAAGCACAATCGGGAGAGATACATGTAGATAGTGAACTGGGCGCAGGGAGTAAGTTCACGTTTACGCTGAAGAGAATAGTTTAATATTCCCTAACAAATTCATTGCCGTTGACTTTAGTCACCTGAACAATGAATAAGGAGATGGGCTTTAGCCAAATACCATGTGTAATTTGGCTAAAGCCTTAATATTAGCCGTATGCTGTTGACTAAAGTCAACGGCAATGAATACCTAATGTGGTACAACTTTTATGGAATTATAAAAAACAAATTTGCATTTAATTTATTAATCGTAATATTGCAATATATTAATCAATAAGTTGAATCATGAATAATCAGAAGGTTATGAACTGGGCATCGTTTAAAGAACAATTGCTCATACACCCCGATCTTGATCTGCAATTTCAGTATGCCGAAAACAAATGGGTTAATGCTGCATACCACATTACCGAAATTAAGCAGGCCCCCATTACATCTGTTGATTGCGGCGGAAAAATGAACAGCTGGACGGAGATCATTGTACAATTATGGGAACCAACAGACCAGCAGCAGAAACGGCCCATGAAAGTGGGCAAAGCACTATCCATTATTGAACTGGTTGAAAAAACGTTGCCATTAAATCCTTTGGCTATGGTTAAAATTGAATTTGGTAATGCTGAGTTTGACACCCGGCAAATGTTTCCCGGCAGTATCGTTGCTGATGGCGATAATCTTCTGGTGGACTTACGACCAGATTCGGTACAGTGCAAAGCTATTGAAAGGGGAGGCAGCTGCGGTACCACTGATACTGGATCAGAGTGCTGTACTCCTGCCGATGCAAAATCCAAAATTGAATTAAAAAATTTAATTTCTACTTCTGTGTGTACTCCTGGTGGGGGTTGTTGCTAATTATCATTATATGAAAAATATATTAGTGCTGTGCACGGGTAATAGTTGCCGTAGCCAGATAGCAGAGGGTTATCTTCAAATGTATGCTGGCGATAAAGCACGGGTTTATAGTGCCGGTGTTGAAGTGCATGGCGTAAACCCAAGAGCTGTACAGATTATGGCTAATGATGGGGTAGACATTAGTCAACACACATCAAACCATGTGGATGAATATACAGACGTTCAGTTTGATTATATCATTACCGTGTGTGATAATGCCAGAGAGAATTGTCCTTACTTTCCTTCAACAGCACAAAGGTTTCATCATAACTTTCCAGATCCGGCTAAGGTTACCGGAACCGAGCAGGAGATAATGCAGGAATTTGAAAGGGTAAGGGATATGATCAAAACTTATACAGCTTATTTTATTGGTCAGAACCTGTAAGTTGCTGTTTTTGATTATTAACCGCTTTAATCGTAATATTGCCTGACATGGGTTTAACCAAAACAGAAAACTTTACTGAGGCTCAAAACGAGTTGGCCAAAATGCTTAAAGCTTTGGCGCATCCCGCGCGCATTGCCATTATTGAGCATTTGATAAAGGCCAATGCCTGTATAGGTACCGATCTGGTTGAAGTACTTGGCCTGGCCCAACCCACCACCTCTCAACACTTGCGGGAGCTTAAAGAAGCCGGCTTAATTAAGGGCACCATTGAGGGTACTTCCATGAATTACTGTATTGATCAGGTTAAATGGAAACAATATGCCGATAAGCTGAACGCTTTTTTTACCCCGGTTAATTTCCCTGAAAACTGCTGCTGATTTTTTTTGATTATAACTATCGTTTCATAGCAATATACAAATATAATGAATGCCAATAATTGCAATCCGGTTCAACGGAAAAAGCTGTCTTTTTTAGACAGGTATTTAACCCTGTGGATATTTATTGCTATGGGGGCAGGGATATTCACAGGTTATTATATGCCGTCAACCAAAAGCTTCATCAATCAATTTCAATCAGATACTACCAACATACCTATTGCAGTGGGTTTAATATTGATGATGTACCCACCTTTTGCTAAAGTACGTTTTGAAGCATTAGGCAAGGTATTTAGCAACAGCAAAATATTATCATTGTCGCTTATCATGAACTGGCTTGTCGGGCCTGTGCTGATGTTTTTGTTAGCGATCATTTTTCTGCGGCATCATCCGGCCTACATGATAGGCTTAATAATGATCGGGCTGGCCAGATGCATAGCTATGGTAATGGTATGGAATGAACTTGCCGATGGCAACCGCGAATACGCTGCCGGTTTGGTAGCCTTTAACAGTATATTCCAGGTGCTTTTTTACAGTGTATTCGTATGGTTGTTCATAACGGTTTTGCCTCCATATTTTGGGCTTAAAAGTATGCGGGTAAACATCGGTATAGGTCAAATAGGGAAAAGCGTGCTTATTTATTTGGGTATTCCGTTTTTTGTTGGTTTTTTAACGCGTTTTGTTTTGCGGAGATTAAAAGGCGATGCCTGGTACAATGATTATTTTATCCCTAAAATAAGTCCCTTAACACTCGTTGCCTTGTTATTTACCATCTTGGTTATGTTTAGCTTAAAAGGCGATCTGATAGTACAGATACCATTTGATGTAGTAAGGATAGCTATCCCTTTGGTAATTTATTTTATCATCATGTTTCTGATTACATTTATAACAGGTAGATGGCTTGGTGCCGATTATTCGCAAAACGCGGCATTATCATTTACTGCGGCCGGTAATAATTTTGAACTGGCTATAGCGGTATCCATTGGAGTATTTGGCATTAATAGCGGGCAGGCTTTTGTGGGGGTAATTGGGCCATTGGTTGAGGTACCGGCTTTAATTGCTTTGGTAAATCTGGCTTTTTGGTTGCGCAAAAAGGTTTACAGCGTTGGTTCGCCCCAACTTAATGAGCAAATGTGAAGCCTATTAGTCGTTTTGTGAAACAGATGTAGTAGTAAATTGTAGTTTAAGTAAGGTTTAAAAACAGATATTAGCCACCTGTTTTAAATAATCTGCTTACCTGAATTTATGAAGATCCGCTTTTTTAGTTTGCTTGTTTTATTGCTTTGTTTTGGTCTGTTTAACGCTAACGCCCAAAACAAAAGGCTTACGTATTGTAACCCGCTCAATTTAGATTACGGCTATACGCCGTTCCCTAATTTTGCCGAGTGGGGTAAACATCGCGCTACTGCCGACCCAACCATGACCTTGTTCAAGGGTAAATACTATTTGTTCAGCACCAACCAGTTTGGCTATTGGTGGAGTGATGATATGCTGAACTGGCATTTTATTTATCGCAAGTTTCTGCGCCCTTACAATGAGGTGCAGGGAGATGAGCTTTGCGCTCCGGCTACATTGGTTTTGGGTGACACCCTATTAGTAATCGGATCAACCTATAACAAAGATTTTACCCTTTGGATGAGCACCAACCCCACTCATGATGATTGGAAAGCCGCTAAAGATTATTTTAAGGTAGGCGCCTGGGATCCGGGTATGTTTGCGGACGATGACGGGCGGGTGTATATTTATCATGGTTCCAGCAATACGCTGCCGCTTTACGGGCAGGAGATCGACCGCAAAACTTTTGAACCCATCGGCCCCAAAAAAGAACTGGTAAAGCTCGACCCGGAAGTACACGGCTGGGAACGCTTCGGTGAGCACAACGATAATGTATTTTTACTACCTTTTATTGAAGGTTCGTGGATGAACAAGCATAATGGGAAATACTACCTGCAATTTGGCGCGCCTGGTACCGAGCAAAGTGGTTACGGCGATGGTGTATTTATCAGCGATAAGCCGTTAGGGCCATTCACGTATCAAAAGCATAATCCTTTCTCGTACAAGCCCGGCGGTTTTGCAAAGGGAGCGGGACATGGAGCTACCTGGCAGGATAAGTTTGGCAACTACTGGCATATCTCTACAATGGGTATCTCGGTTAAAAATAATTTTGAACGTCGCATAGGTTTTTGGCCGGCCGGCTTTGATAAGGATGGCGTACTATATACCAATACCGCTTATGGCGATTATCCGCATTACCTGGCAACCGGTCCCGAAGATCACCTGAAAAGCAATTTTACCGGCTGGATGATCCTTAATTATAATAAACCTGTAGAGGTTTCATCAACCCTGGGCGCTTATGAACCTAACAATGCCGTTGATGAAGATATTAAAACCTACTGGAGCGCAAAAACGGCCGCTAAAGGCGAGTGGTTTAAAACCGATCTGGGTGCTGTAAGTACGGTGAATGCCGTACAAATAAACTATGCCGATCAGGATGCTACATTCATGGGCAAATCAATGAACGTTTTTCATCAGTATATCGTTTACTCATCGCTCGATGGTAAAAGTTGGAAACCTTTGATAGATAAAAGCAAAAACAAAACTGATGTGCCTCATGATTATGTGGAGCTAAAAATACCTACAAAGGCACGTTACCTTAAAATGGTTAACCTGCATATGCCAACCGGGAAATTCGCGTTGTCGGGTTTTCGGGTATTTGGTAAAGGTGCAGGAGTTAAGCCCGATACCGTTCAAAACCTGATCGTGTTACGCGGTGATAGTGAGCGTCGCAATGCCTGGCTTAAATGGAAACCGGTTGATAATGCCGTTGGTTATACTGTTTACATGGGCATAGCGCCCGATAAACTGTATAACAACATGATGGTATACGGTAAAAATGAATACTATTTTAATGGAATGGATAAAAACCTGCCTTACTATTTTCAAATAGAGTCATTTAACGAGAACGGAATATCGCAACGTACAAAAATAGTTAAGGTGCAATGAAAATAAACGACGAGCGTTTTTTAACTTAGTTTGAATTGCCCGGAAGTTAATATTTATAAAATATAGCCTATGCTGAAACCAATTGCCGCTTTACTGATCAGTTTATTCATTTGTTGCTCGTTGCACGCCCAGCAGGCAGATAGCACTCTGAAAAAATCGCCGGTAAAAACCTTGAGCGATAAACAGTACAACGCTTTGCTGAATGGCGACGATCTTTATAATATGGCCCTGCCTGCTGAACTAAATCACTTCCCTATTCCCGATAAGGTGATGAAGTTCAAAAAAGAATTGGATCTGAGTCCGGTTCAGATCACAAAAATTGGAGCCATTGCTGCCGAATTAAAACGCAAAAGGATAGAGATGGGCACGTTCATTATCAACAATGAAAAAACTTTGGATAACCTTTTTCGTAAACAAAGGCTGAATAATGGCGATGTTATATTTTATACAACACGGTCAGGTTTATACTATGGCGAGCTCAGGAACGCCATTTTGCAGGCCTGTTTAAGTACAGGTAATCTGCTTGCTCCGCAGCAAATTAAAAAGCTGGAAACTTTGCAAAATCGTAATTGATAATATCCCGTTTGATTTACGTAATTTAGCAGCCCAAATAAATAGTATGAAGATTACTTTTGATTTTGAAAAGCCGCTGGCTGAACTGCAACAGCAAATTGAAAAGGTGAGACAGGTTGAAGACAAGAACAAATTGGACATGTCTGCCACAGTAGCTGAACTGGAAGCAAAACTTGACGCCGCTAAAAAAGATATATATTCTAACCTTACCGGTTGGCAAAAAGTACAGATATCGCGTCACCCTGAAAGACCATATACCCTGCAATACATAGAGCTGATGTGTGATGATTTTATTGAGTTGCATGGCGATAGGACAGTAGGTGATGATAAAGCTATTATCGGTGGTTTCGGTACTTTGAATGGCCAAACCGTGATGTTCATTGGTCATCAAAAAGGCCGCAATACCAAAGAGCGCCAATACCGTAATTTTGGTATGGCCAACCCTGAAGGTTACCGCAAAGCTTTAAGGCTCATGAAAATGGCCGAAAAATTCAACAAACCTATTGTTACCCTCATTGATACCCCGGGAGCATTTCCTGGTTTGGAGGCTGAAGAACGTGGACAGGGTGAAGCCATTGCCCGCAATTTGCTGGAAATGTCGGTACTGAAAGTTCCGGTGATCTGTGTGATAATAGGCGAAGGCGCATCGGGCGGTGCATTAGGTATAGGTATTGGCGATAGGGTACTGATGCTGGATAATTCCTGGTATTCGGTAATATCACCGGAAAACTGCTCAACCATCCTGTGGAAAACCTGGGAAAATAAAGAGCGTGCTGCCGAAGTATTGAAATTAACCTCGACAGAAATGCTTAAAAATAAACTGATTGACGGTGTAATTAAAGAACCTCTTGGCGGTGCTCATCAGGATCCGGTAGCGATGGCTGCCATTCTGAAAAAGCAACTCCTAAAAGATCTGAAAACCCTTGGCGAGCGTGATATCAATGAGCTGGTTACCGAGCGTATTGATAAATTTTGCAGCATGGGTGTTGTTAACGAAGGATAAGTTTATTTGAATTGATATTATAAAGAAAGAGCTGTCTGAATAGGGCGGCTCTTTCTTGTTTGAGATCATTTAAAAAGCCTTTTTCCGGAAGAGTCGAATAAGAATGTTATGGTAAGATTGAATATCATTCCAAAGTCAACAAAATCCTACCTAAATTCTTTAACGTAACTTTTAATCGCATACCCTATCTTAATGAACAGTTATTACTATAATTGTTTATATGAGTTTAGAAGGATCGAGAAAACAAGGAAAAAAATACATCAATGTAATACCCACCGACGAGGCCGGTTTTGGAAAAATGCCAGCCATTTTACGGGAGTACATAAATAACAAGGCCGAAAATACGCCTAAAAAAACGCTCGGCCCATTCAAAACCGATGCTTCTGTTTATCAAATTCCACCTGCCAGCGGCCTGCGTATTACCTGGGTCGGCCACTCCAGTATCCTGATAGAAATTGATGGCAAGCGAATCCTGACCGACCCTGTTTGGGGGGAACGTGCATCATTCAGTAAATACTTCGGGCCGAAACGTTTTTTTGAACCACCGCTTTTACTGAGCGAGCTGCCTCCGCTTGATGCCATTATCATATCGCACGATCATTACGACCATTTTGATAAGGATACCATTAAATACTTCGCTGGTTCAACCATTCCGTTTTATTGTTCTGTCGGTGTAGGTCAATATCTGCGTAAATGGGGCATTATTGAAAATTATATTACAGAGATGGATTGGGGCGATAGCGTGATGATTGGCACCGATGTAGTGCTTACCTCAACGCCATCGAGGCATTTTTCTGGCCGGGGCGTGGTCAACCGGAACGAAACCCTGTGGGCATCATTCGTGATCAAAGGCCCAAAACATAATATTTATTTCGGGGCCGATTCTGGCTGGTCGCCAAGCTTTGAGGAGATCGGCAATAAATTTGGCCCGTTTGATTTAACCATGCTTGAAGTTGGCGCTTATGGTACTTACTGGCCCGATATACACATGGGGCCCGACCATGCATCGAATGCACATTTGGCCCTGAAAGGTAAATTGATGATGCCCATACATTACGGTACCTTTAACCTGGCACCCCATGCCTGGTATGAACCTATTGAACGTTTAACGGTTTTGGCTCAAGAAAAACAAATTGACCTGTTTGTGCCCAAACCCGGCGAACCCACCGAAGTAACTGGCACCTATAATTCCAATTGGTGGAAGCCGTATTTGTAAAGGTTATACTCCCGTCATCCTGAACTTGTTTCAGGATCTCTCAGGATATTCTTCCGTTTTCGGAAATCAATGTTTTGGTGTAACTTATCATCATTCCAATCCAAAGTATAATATCAATGGCTCAGACCTACATATTGGTAATTGATGGTAAACCGCAGGGGCCATTCAGCCTGGAGCAACTCAAGGATTTTCACATCAAACCTACCGACTTTGTAAAAACTCCTGAAATGGACGATTACAAAGAAGCCCACGAAATTGCTGAGTTAAGGGAGTTGTTAGGTTTTGCCAAACCTGCGCTGCTGATGCAATACTTTGGCAGTTTTGACCAGCGGCTGCTGGCCTCCGTGCTTGACTGGTTTATCCTTTTTGGAGTATTTATCCTTATTGCCTTTGTAGTAGTGTTGCTGTTTATCCATGATAAAGAAACGCGGATCGTGGCCTCATTTGTCATTATGGGCATTGTACCTTTCGCCAAGATCATTTATCATGTCGTGATGGAAAGCTCGGCCAAGCAGGCCACCTTCGGGAAGCAAATGCTCAAAATAAGAGTGGTGGATATGCAGGGCGACCGAATAAGCATTGGCAAAGCCATTAGCCGTAACCTGTGTAAAATATTTTCTGTGGGTACCGGTTTTATTGGTTACCTGCTGGCCTTTTTTAATAAACAGCAGCAATGCCTGCACGATATGATGGCGGGTACACTGGTGATCAAGGATAGGTTATTTTGAATTGGCAGCGTTACATGGTTCTATAGAAATATAAATTAGCTATTCGACTATATTCATTAAATTTGCATCTTATTAATTCATATCCAGGCATGAATACTGATGCTGTAAAATTGCTGCAAGGCCGTTATTGTAATTCATTAACAGAATACTCCCGTTTTATTACCCGCGAGGTTAATATTGGCGATGTACCGTTAGGGGGCAACAACCCTATCCGTATACAAAGCATGACCACTACTGACACAATGGATACCATTGGTACCGTAGAGCAGTCTATCCGTATGGTTGATGCCGGTTGCGAGTATGTGCGCATTACCGCCCCAAGCATTAAAGAGGCCCAGAACCTGGCCGAGATCAAGAAACAGCTTCGCCAGCGCGGATACACTGTACCGCTGGTAGCCGATATACACTTTACCCCCAACGCTGCCGAGGTGGCTGCCCGCATTGTTGAAAAGGTACGGGTAAACCCGGGCAACTATGCCGATAAAAAGAAATTTGACCAGATAGATTATACCGATCTGGAATATCAGGGCGAATTGGAACGCATTTACAAAAAATTTGCTCCGCTGGTTAAGATCTGTAAAGAGTATGGCACGGCCATGCGTATAGGTACCAATCATGGCTCGTTGAGCGACCGCATTATGAGCCGTTATGGCGATACCCCGCAAGGCATGGTTGAGTCGGCTATGGAGTTTATGCGGATGTGCGAAACATTGAACTATTACAATCTAGTGATCTCCATGAAATCGAGCAATCCGCAGGTAATGGTGCAGGCTTACCGCTTACTGGTTGAAACTATGGTGGCCGAAGGTATGAACTATCCGCTGCACCTGGGTGTTACCGAAGCCGGTGATGGCGAAGATGGCCGCATCAAATCGGCCGTGGGGATTGGTGCTCTGCTTGAAGATGGTCTGGGCGATACCGTTCGCGTTTCCCTGACCGAAGAACCCGAAGCCGAAGCCCCGGTTGCCATTGAACTGGTGAAACGTTACACAGAGAGAAGTCAAAATTCAAAATTCAAAAGTCAAAATTTCGGACAGGAGAGCTCACTACTCACTACTCACCACTCACCACTCACTCATAATCCTTACGAATACAAAAAACGTCATACCTATGAGGCCAACGCTTTTATAGGCGGGCATATGGTACCAAGGGTGGTGGCCGACCTTTCGGGCAAAAATCTGAAAGATCCTGCTGTACTTAAAGATGCTGGCTATATCTATTCGCCTCTGCTTGATAAATATAACATGGCCGAGCAGTCGGTTGATTTTGTTTACCTGGCAGATGCGTTGCCATCGTTTACGTTCCCGAGTAATTTAAAACAGCTTTATAACTATAATACCTGGCAAAAACTGGCCGATAAAACGAATTGCCACCCGGTGTTTTCTCTGGCAGAATATATTAGTGCTGATACAGATCGTTCCTCAAAATTAAACCTGGTGAGGGTGCAACATGCAGATATAGAATCGGACGAATTTGGTTCATTGCCTTTTGATAATTCATTGGTATTGGTACTGGAAACCACCGCTCTGCACGGCATGGCAGATCAGCGCAGTTTCTTCTTTAAACTGGAAGAATTGGGTCTGGAGGTACCGGTGATTGTGAAGAGAAGTTACGAGTTTGGAGTTATGAGTAATAAGTTTAAAAATCAAAATTCACTCACAACTCATAACTCACAACTTACTACTATGCTTCAACTATACGCTGCTACTGATATGGGCGCACTCTTAGTTGATGGTTTTGGAGATGGCATTTGGATAGATGCCCCTGAACTGCCGGCCAATGTGGTAACTTCTACCGCGTTTGGTATTTTGCAGGCCACAAGGTCACGCATTTCTAAAACGGAATATATATCGTGCCCAAGCTGCGGCCGTACACTTTTTGATCTGATGGTTACTACCCAAATGATCCGCAGCCGTACCAGCCACCTGAAAGGGCTGAAAATTGGTATCATGGGTTGTATTGTAAATGGCCCCGGTGAAATGGCCGATGCCGATTATGGCTATGTAGGCTCCGGCACCGATAAAATTACGCTATACCGCGGTAAGGAAGCTGTAAAGAAAAATATCAGCGCCGCCAATGCCCTTGACGAATTGATTGGCATCATTAAAGATGATGGCAACTGGGTTGAGCAGGAACAGGCATAAAAACCTTTTAAAACAGAACAGGGCTGGCCTCGCGCCAACCCTTGTTCAAAGTATAATTAAAAAAGATCGTTATCGTTTCAGATTAAACGCCAGGGCAATAAGCTTTTTGTTATCCAGATAGTCCTTATTCTCCTGTAGTTTATTACATAGTTGGTTTAAAGCAAGCTTTACCTTGTCATGCTTTAAATTCAATTTGGCATTTATCGTTTCTGTATACAATAGTTTCGCATCATCGCTGTAAAACCGTATGGTTTGTACTTTGGGCTCGTTGATATTGCTTTCTACCACCCAAAAGCCCTTACCGGCTGCTAACTTGTTTTGAGCCTGACAGCAAACCGCGCTTATCAGTATCAATGCTGTTATCATTATCGTTTTCATAACCCTGTTTTTAATTTAGTAACCAAGTTACTATGGTTTAAAACTGCTAAAAAGCAACTGGGATACTCAACAATAAATGAGCGATAAAAGGTATCTGTTATGCCCTTATCAACACTGGTCAAAAATAAAAAGCGTTACGAAATATTTTTTTGTTGTATGTCGACAAAAGCGTGCGGTTTATCGCATTTAGCTAAAAGTTTTTACATCTTTTGGCCTATATGCGGTAATTTTGTTATATGTATAACCAATTAGATACACGGCTGCAAAACATCAAAATACCACGGGTATATCAGCACCTGATGTTTTGGGCAGTGGTATATATATTTGTGGCAGGCCTGTATTCGGTGCAAACAAATTTCTGGGTATCCATGCGCAATAATTTGTACTTTATGCCGGTGCAAATAGCTTATTATTACGCCATTGCCTACTGGGTGATCCCTAAATATTTATTTGTTAAGCAGTATTTAAAATTCGCTTTGCTGGTGTTGCTTTTGGTCATCGTTTCCTTAATTATAACCCGGGTAATAGCCATAGTATTTGTAAACCCACACATCATCAGGGTAATGAATATTGTTTCCCATGATGCACTTGAAGCTGAGCAGCGTCCTTTTTTAGTTAAACTGTTTGATAAGCAAAGCATGGTAAATGCCTTTAAGGGGGTAAACCTTATTATTGGCTTTGTACTGGCCATAAAGTTGTTTAAAATGTGGTATGAGCGCAAACAGGCTGCCCTTGAGGCCGAGCTGAGCGCCTTAAAAGCGCAGGTACATCCTCATTTTTTGTTTAATACGCTGAATAATCTTTATGCGCTTAGTTTAGATGGTTCGCCAAAATCGCCGCAGTTAATACTGGGTCTTTCGGATATTTTACGGTATATGCTTTATGAGTGCAATGCCAATGAGGTGCATCTGGAGCGGGAAATATTCATGATGCAGCAGTATGTTAAGCTGGAAAAAGTACGGTACGAGAATCGCATAGATATTAACTTTACAATCAAAGGCGACCTGACCAATAAACTAATCGCACCGCTGCTTATACTCCCGTTTATTGAAAACGCATTTAAACATGGCACCAGCGAAAAAACTGGACAGGTATGGATCAATATTGATATTAATGTTACGGGCAATCATTTCAAGCTTAAAATAGCTAATAACAATCCCGAGAGGGAGCCCGGAAATAATCAGGAGGCACCGGGACACATTGGCTTAAAAAATGTAATGAAGCGGCTTGAGCTGTTATATCCGGCCACTTCAAAATTGAAGATCATGAATGAGGACGACACCTTCTTAATTGTGCTTGATATGGATCTGAACGTTATTAAACAACCTGAAGTAAAATTAGTAACCGTATGAAGATTCGCACCATAATAGTTGATGATGAACCGCTGGCTATAGAGGTGCTTGAAAAATATCTGCTACAGTTTAGCCAGATGGAGCTGGTTGGCAAATGCACGGATGCCATACAGGCATTTCAATTGTTACAGCAAAAAACTATCGACCTGATGTTCCTGGATATTAAGATGCCTGGTATAAAAGGAACCGATCTGCTCCGGAGCCTTAAAAACCCGCCCAAGGTAATCTTTACCACTGCATACAGCGAATACGCGCTGGAAGGCTTCGAGCTAAATGCGGTCGACTATTTACTGAAGCCTATTTCTTTCGAGCGTTTTTTGCGCGCGGTAGATAAAATATATCAACTAACAGAAAACAGGCCGCAACCGCTTATCACCCATGAAACCCCGGTGAGCGACCATGAAACTTTTATTTACCTGAAAGTTGAGCGCAAAACGGTAAAGGTAAATGTGGCAGATATTTTATGGATAGAAAGCCTGCGCGATTATGTGAAGGTTGTTATAAAAGATCATGAATATATTACCCGCCAAAAGATCAGTATGTTGGAAGCCATGCTTCCCGAAAACCGCTTTATCCGCATACACCGGTCGTTCATAGTAGCACTGGCCAAAATAGATTCCTTTTACTCGTACAGCATTCAAATAGCCGGTCATGAACTACCTATTGGGCGTAATTACAAGCACGATGTTCAAAAAAAGCTCAAAACAGAGCGCCTGCTGTTTGAACCGTGATTAGTGTATCTGAAGTTAAAAAGCAGAGGAATGTGCGATTCCCTCCCCTGTGAGGGTGGAGGGAGGGGTTGTATCGGTTGACTATCTATTTGAAATAACACATAGCCCCCTTCATGTTTATCTACTCACCCTGACATCGCTACGCTTGTCGACCCTCTCTTCAGCTTCGCTGGAAAGAGGGTGGGAGATTTTTTATTTACTTTTTTGTTTTTTATCCATTTTTTCTACCATCTTTCCGCCATAGGCGAAGAGAGGATGGTCCAGCGAAGCGTAGACCGGGTGAGTCACTTATATAACATACCACGCCAAAGATCATGCCTTTTCACAGGCTATTACCCTCCCAACAGAGGAACAAAAATCTTCCGAATCCTATTGAGCCGTTATATGAGCATCTGCCCCGAACCATAAATTACATTATATTTGGCCAATGCCGTAATTAATTACGGAGCTTATATGAGTGATAAAATAGTTGTTTTAGATATCCCCGCTACACTAAAGCGCCATATTGCATCTACAAATATTACCCAGCCCGGCTTTGGTATTGTTACCGATGACTGGAAGCAGGATGATTTTGCCATACTAAGCAATGAAAGTGGTTTAAAGCATGGCTTACCCATTAAAACTGATTATTACTCCGTTATTTTATGCCTTAGCGGTTCATGCAAAAAAACAATTGGCCATTTTGTGTTCGAGGTTTACCCAAACTCCGTTCACCTGGTATCACCTGCTTATATTACTTCTTTCGAGGAAGCATCTGATGACCTGTTATTGTACCAGGTATTGTTTAAAAAAGAGTTTCTGCTCAACAACTTTTTAAAAGAGAATACACTGAATAACCTGCTGGAAATAAACCCAGATTATCCGCCAATTTATGGTCTGCCCCAAAAGGCGGTACTATCATTAAAAGCACTGTACGAAAAGATAAGCGATGAAAGCAGGGAGCAGGGCGCGTTTCACTTACAAATTTTACGTTTACTGCTCACCGATCTGCTTTATGAAATGAACCGGGCCTGCGAAAATTGCTTACTGCATTCTACCCGGCACCTGAGCAAACAGTACCAGCTGGTATACAAGTTTAAAAAACTGGTTGAAGATAAATTTCTGACCATGAAAACCGTGCAGGAATATGCCGACGAGCTGTTTATATCTGCCAAGTATTTAACTGAGATTGTTAAAAGTGAAACCGGCCAAAACGCATTGCATGTTATCCATAATCGGATGTACCTGGAAGCACAATACCTGCTATCATCATCGGGGTTGAGCATTAAAGAAATTGCCGATCGCCTAAACTTTGACAACAGTTCACACTTCAGTCGCTTTTTTAAACGGTTTGCCGGTTACAATCCGTCTGAATTTAAGAATATCTAAGCTCCTCTCTCCTCCGTTTTATCCCCGAAAATACCCGTTAAGGCTATTGCCTGACGACGATTTTATTGCAATAGGAAAAATTGGTTGTTAAAACCGATTTATTGAGATTGATGCGCCTCCCGGGCCACCGTACCTTTGATATATCAATCAAAAGCAACAATGAAAAAAGCAAACTTAGATGTATTAAAAGGAAAGCTTCTCCAGATATACTGGGATACCTACCAAATTTTAACCATTATCTACAGATAATTTTTTTCAGTAAAACTAAAACGCTAATCACATATAATCTAAACTACTACGATCATGAAAACCTCACTTAAACTAAGCACTTTAATATTTTTATTGTTATCAATTATTTCTTTGAATCTTAAAGCTCAGGATATTAATACCCCTGTTACACCCAAAACAACCAATTTAGGTTCAGGTATCAGGTTAAGCGCAGGCATCGAATCAGGTTTGCCTATTGGTAAATTAAACGATGCTTACAACTGGAATTTTGGTGGTTCTGTACAGGCAGATTTCCCAATCATTGAAAGAGAATTGTATGCAACTTTAAATGCAGGCTTTAACAACATATACGCAAATAATGTAAGCAACGCGGCAGATATTCAGTTAATACCCGTTAAAGCTGGTTTGAAATACTTCCCGGTTAAAAACTTTTATGTACAGGGAGAAGCCGGTGCTTCATTCATTGCCAACAAATCAGATATGGGTACAACCAAATCAGCAGCTTTTGTATATGCTCCTCAGGTAGGTGTATTGTTTAACGTAAGCCGTAAAAGCTATATTGATGCCGGTGTAAGGTTTGAAAGCAATAGCGCCTTTTACACTAATGATAACAAAAGCAACTTTATTGGTTTAAGAATAGCTTACGCTTTCAATTTATAAGCAGAAAACAACAGCCTTTAAAGGCTTCATCATATATTGAAATATAAAAAGCGGCACCACTCATTAAGGCGGTGCCGCTTTTGTTTTTATGCACATTTTTCTCCATCTGTTAATTTATGGTCATTTAGTGAAGCAATTCACAATTTTAAAAACTCTTATAGCCTTACGGAGTTTTTGGTTTATATAATCAAAAAACAAAATGGCAAAAAATGTTGCAGACCAATTGGTTGAGATGCTGGTAAACGCTGGCATAAAAAGAATATATGCCGTAACCGGCGATAGCTTAAACGAGGTAAATGATGCCGTACGCCGCGAAGGCAGCATTCAATGGGTACACGTAAGGCACGAGGAAGCCGGAGCTTATGCCGCCGGTGCCGAAGCACAACTAAATGGCTTGGCTTGCTGCGCGGGTAGTAGCGGCCCGGGGCATGTTCACTTAATTAATGGCCTGTACGATGCTCATCGTTCAGGTGCGCCGGTTATCGCTATTGCATCAACCATAGCCAGTTTTGAGTTTGGCAGCAGCTATTTTCAGGAAACCAATACCATTAAACTTTTTGATGATTGCAGCTATTACAACCAGATTGCTACCACGCCCAAACAGTTGCCGCGCATGCTACAGGCAGCTATTCAAAATGCATTGCACCAGAAAGGGGTAGCCGTAGTTGGTTTGCCCGGCGATGTTGCCGCTATGGATGCTGTGGAGATAAACACTTCGGTTCAAAGTTTTAATCCGGTACCGGTTGTGAGACCCTCGGATGCTGACTTACAGCAATTGGCAAGTTTGATAAACAAGTATCATAAAATAACTATTTTTTGCGGCATAGGCGCTGCCGACGCTCATGATGAGGTAGTGGCGCTTTCGCAAAAACTACACGCCACCGTAGCCTATTCTTTCAGGGCTAAAATGGATATACAGTATGATAACCCTAACGAAGTTGGCATGACCGGGCTGCTAGGCCTACCATCGGCCTATCATAGCATGCATGAAAGTGACTTGCTGATATTATTAGGCACCGATTTCCCCTACACCCCATTTATGCCTACCGACTGTAAAATTATACAAGTTGATACTAAACCCGAACGCATAGGCAGGCGGGCCAAAGTGGATGTAGGCCTGTGCGGCACCATCAAGGATACGCTTGCTACCCTGCTGCCGCTTATTGCCCAGAAACAAGACGATAGCTTTCTAAAAGCTCAGCTTAAAGTATACGCTGATGTAAAAGATAAAATGCAAACCTATGTTGACGACAGCGGCAGCCAGGATAAGATACATCCCGAATATGTTGCCAGCATACTGGATAAACATGCCGCCCATGATGCCATATTTACGGTGGATACAGGCATGTCATGCGTATGGGGATCGCGGTATATTAATGCCACGGGTAAGCGTAAAATGATAGGCTCATTTAACCACGGTTCAATGGCTAATGCCATGCCGCAGGCTATTGGGGCTGCACTGGCCCGGCCGGGGCAACAGGTTATCGCCCTTTGCGGTGATGGCGGTATCTCCATGTTGTTGGGTGATCTGGCAACCATTGTTCAGTACAAGCTGCCGGTTAAGGTTGTTGTATTTAATAACCGATCATTAGGCATGGTGAAACTGGAAATGGAAGTAGCAGGCCTGCCCGACTGGCAAACAGATATGTACAACCCTGATTTTGCTTTAGTTGCCCAAGCTATGGGTATGAAAGGTATTACCGCCAAACGCCCGGAAGATGTGGAGCAAGCCATTACTGAAGCTTTAGCTTTTGATGGCCCTGCCTTAGTAAATGTATTTACCGATCCCAACGCATTGGCCATGCCACCAAAAATTGAATTTGAACAGGTAAAGGGAATGGCAGTTTCCATGACCAAGCTGATGCTCAACGGTCATATGGATGAGGTATTGGATACTGTAAAAGCTAATTACAAGCATTTAAAGGATTTGTTGTAAGACATAAAAGTTGTCATTGCGAGCGATAGCGTGGCAACCGCGAACTTTACAAAGGGATTTGCACAGTTTGCGATTGCTTCGTCGTTCCTCCTCGCAATGACAACTTAACAGAAAGGGATTTTTTATTTATTGTCCCTCAGGAAAATCTGCACCGATGGTGGTCTTTTCCCATGTGTCAAAATCTGCTTTGAGTTCTTGCAGTTTAGCATGCGCGCCTTTCAGTGCAGCTTTGCCAAGCAGCAAGCGCAAAGGTGGGGTCTCTGTTTCTACAACTTTTACAATAGCCTGGGCAGCGCGTTCCGGGTCGCCGGGTTGTTTGCCACTATAGCCACGGATGTTGCCTTGATTAACTCTTGCTGTATCTTTGTAATCGTCAATAACAATTTTACTGTCATTGGCCGAACGACCGGCCCAGTCTGTACGGAAACCACTTGGCGCAATCACTGTAACCTTGATACCCAAATTGGCAGTTTCTTTTGACAGCGATTCGGAATAACCATCAACAGCGTATTTAGTAGCGTTATAAAAGCCAACGCCCGGGAATGACCTTAGCCCGCCAATAGAACTAATGTTCAGGATATGACCGCTGCGCTGTGCACGCATAATGGGCAGCACCTCTTTGGTCATGTTAGCCAGACCAAAGAAATTGATTTCAAACATACGGCGTATTTCATCCTCCTCGCTTTCTTCAATAGCGCCAAAGTAGCCAATACCGGCATTGTTCACCAGTACATCTATTTGTCCGAATTTTTGCTCAACCGCTGCTACCGAGGCTTTGATTTCATCAGCATTAGTTACATCCAGTTTTAGCGCAATAGCTGTATCCGGGTAGTCGGCAACAATGTCTTTTACATCTTCAGTATTACGCGATGCTACTCCGGCCTTATAGCCCAATTTTAAAACAAGTTTTGCTAATTCGCGGCCAAAGCCGGTTGAGCAACCTGTTATTAGCCATACTTTATTATTCATAGCTATGTTGTTGTTTATAATGTAAATTAACAGATAGGCGATAAATTGTTTGTCAGCTCAGCTTCATTGTTGTATAGCTTCGCTGTTACAAACAGATTAAAAGTAATAATAAAAAAAGCATGCTCTTGTGGGGTATGAAGGAAAAGACGTAGGATATATATGAGGGGGATATGCACAAACAATCAAGTGTAATAATTCTTATATTGGTATGATAAAAGCTTGATTATGAAACCTGAAGCAAATCATCCATTTGATAAACTAGGCAAGCCTGCGCAACGTGCCTTGGCGGGTGCCGGGATAAAAACGTTAGAAGATTTATCAAAGCTTACACAGGCCGAATTTATGCACTTGCATGGTATCGGAAATAAAACCCTGAAAATTCTGAATGTAATAATGGAAGAACAGCGTCTCTCTTTTGCTGCAGAAATAAGTAAATAAAAAAGGACTGTCATGTGGTTATTATGACAGTCCTAAACTTTTACGTGTTCAATATCTTACTGCTTTGGCGCTGCTCCGAATTTGCTTTCGTAGCCTTTTAGCTGATTGCTGAATTTTGCGTTAAGAGCACTTTGTTTAAAGTCTTTAGTAAAGCCAACCAGGCCGCTTAGTATCGACATGGAGTATTGTATATCCCGGTTCTCAACGCTGGTTTCACCATTTTTCAATAGTTCATAGTTGTAATCAAGTGAGTTGGTAACATAATCATTAACTTCGTTTGATAGTTTGTTGGCCAGGGCTGCATCCCCCAGGCGATAGGCGCTTTCTATCATGTAGTATTTGCGCACGGCAATCTCGGTTGAGTTAATGATGCCCGGCATTACTTCATCATATCTGGTCAGTACCTTTTTAGCCTGATCTGTATGTCCCTCTTTGGTCAGGTTATCGGCCAAGTTGGCGTAAAGCCTGCTGATAAGCGGATAAAACATGGTCATAGATTCATGATCAAGGTAGCGGGCATTTTTCATGTTGCCCCATTTAAACTTGGTCATCATGTTCTGGTACATCACTGGAGTATTGCTCACCTCCAATGGGCTTGCGGCAGTATCAGGTTTTAAAGGCATCAGGCGATATGCAAAGCCTTCATTGTATAAAAATTTATCCAGGCCTATCATGTTATCATTAGGTACGGTTACCGAAAAATAGATAGGGCGTTTCCAGTTATTGTGCGATAGGATATCCATCATTGCCAGTACATCTTTGGTAACATAGCGACCACCGAATGTCCAGTCCATTTCTGTGGTTATTTTATCCTTATCCGTGGCAGGTACGGTACCTGTTTGTACCACTTCATCCGGGTTAACGGTTATTTTAAAGTTTTTGGTAGGCAGGTAATTGGTAACATCACCGTTGTTGTATTCAACCATCGCAGCTTTATCATCGGAGGTCATAAAGTCAAAAACCTCTTTTAGCTCAACATGACCGGCTACTTTTTGGTCGTTGTAGTAAATCACATCACGTACGCCCGGTTCAAATTTTTTGTCGGGCATGGTGATTGGCAATGGTGCCGATTGATTCATTTGATGCTTCATCCCACGGATGTACCAATCGGTACCCAGCAAGCTTAAGTTTACAATGCGCACATCCGGACGTACATTTTCAACCTCCTGAATATACCAAAGCGGGTAGGTATCATTATCGCCATAGGTAAATAAGATGGCATTTGGCGCGCAGGAGTTAAGGTAATTATAGGCCATATCATGAGGTGTAAGCTTGGTTGAGCGGTCATGATCATCCCACTCCTGATTGGCCATTAATATGGGAGCTGCCAGTAAACAAACTACGGTGGCTATCACAGCGCTTGTTTTGGCGTTTACCTTTTTGCTCAGGAAATCGGCAATGCCTAATACGCCCAAGCCTATCCAAATGGCAAAGGCGTAAAAAGAACCAGCATAGGCGTAATCACGTTCACGTGGTTGCAAAGGGTCCTGATTCAGGTATAATACGATAGCAATACCGGTAAAAAAGAATAGTACTGCCACTACACTGGCATTCCTTTGATCGCGCCAAAAGTGGAAGAATAAGCCGATTAAACCAATAATAAGCGGTAAAAAGAATAAACGGTTATAACTTTTGCTTTCTGTTACAGAGTAGGGAAGCGGCTTTTTAAAGTTAAGGCCGCTTATCCAGTTGCCGTCAACACCACTGTTGCTGGTTTGGCCATCCAGATCATTGGTACGACCAACAAAGTTCCACAGAAAGTAACGTGTGTACATTTGGTTGATCTGCCAGCTGCCAAAAAAGCCCAGGTTGGTAGCAAAAGTTGGCTTTTCACCCTCGGCCAGGTGGGTCCAGGAACGGTAAAACTCCGGGTGGCCAGGCTTATCGCTAAACATACGCGGGAAGGGCGTATTACGGTCGTAGACTGTAGTTAGTTTTTTACCGGCAATTTCATATTTGGTTTCGCCGCGGCGATAAATATTTGCTCCCTCTGTTTGCTCGGTAGGGGTAGAGTCAAAAAACTGGCCGTAAAGCAGGGGAGTATCGCCATACTGATCGCGGTTCAGATAACTGTTCAATGCAAAGGCGTTTTCAGGGTCGCTGTTATTCAGGTTAGGATTGGCTTTTGCCCTCACCACAATCATTACAAATGAACTGTAACCGAACAGGATAAACAGCAGGCAAATTAAAAAAGTGTTTAGTGCGAAACGCCTTTCGCGTATTTTTACTACATACTCTAACAGAGCCAGTACACCCAGACCAACCACGAAGCCAATAATACCGGCACTAATACCTAATACTAATATAAAACATACTGCGCATACTATAATTACAGCTTTTAACGGTTTAATAGTATAATAAATACCTGAAATTATGGTGGCTATCAGTAACACAAAAAACATGATGGCACCGCTGCCAAAGCCCATACCCAAGGTATTTACAAAAAGCAGATCGGAGAAGGCAGCGCCTTTTACCGTGAATTGAATTACACCCCATAGCACGAAGGCTACAGCTACAATGCCTGCCATAAACGCCCAGAAAGTACCTTTAGTAGTAATATTTTTAGCCCTGCGGAAGTAAATTACCAGTGCTATAGCAGGTATAACCAACAGGTTTAACAGGTGGATACCAATAGAAAGCCCCATTACATAGGCTATAAAAACAATCCATTTATCGGCATGCTGCTCATCGGCATGGGCATCCCATTTTAATATGGCCCAAAATACAATGGCAGTACATAATGATGATTGCGCGTAAACTTCAGACTCAACCGCCGAAAACCAAAAGGTATCTGAATAAGCATACGCCAAAGCTCCCACCAATCCCGAACCTATGATCAGGATAAGGTTTGTCTGGTTGATGTCTTCGCCTTTTTTTACTAATAGTTTTTTGGCTAATGCCGTAATTGTCCAGAACAGGAACATGATGGTAGCGCCGCTGGCCAGTGCAGATGCCATATTGGCCCAGTAAGCTACCTTAGTTACATCGCCCATTGAAAGCAGGGTAAACACCTTGCCAATAATGGTGAACAATGGCGCGCCGGGCTGGTGGGCTACCTGCAACCGGTAAATACAGGCAATAAACTCACCGCAATCCCAAAAACTGGAGGATGGCTCTAAGGTTAAAATATACGTTAACGAAGCAATGATAAAGGCTACCCAGCCAAATATATTGTTGATCTTGTTGTAGTTCATGTCTGAATATTACGATAGAAAAAGGTTGAATGCAGCCCGAAATTAATAAAAGTATTAGGATGATGAAATCAAAAGCACCTTATTAACGCATTTTGAACCCTTTTTGAGTATAGAGAGGCAATTAAAAATACTTTTTTAAAATTCTTTTTGGAGTTAAAAAAATCCTCCTATATTTGCATTCCTTTTCGGGGAGTAAATAACAAACCAAAGGAGATTGCCTGATAGTATAATGGTAGTACGACGGTTTTTGGTA
>NZ_JBCECK010000038.1:0-41087 GCF_039207105.1 Mucilaginibacter sp. | reverse complement strand
TGATACCGGTTTAGAAAAAACCAAGGACAGCTTTTTTTCCAAGATCACGAAGGCAATTGCCGGTAAATCGACAGTTGACGATGATGTTTTGGATGAGTTGGAGGAGGTGCTGGTAACATCTGATGTTGGCGTAAGTACTACATTAAAAATAATTGAGCGCATTGAGGCCCGTGTGGCCCGCGATAAATACGTAGGTACCGGCGAACTGAACACCTTATTAAAGGATGAAATTCAACAGCTATTAGCCGAAAACAACAGCAACGATTTCCGGAATTTTGAATATGGTAACCACAAGCCCTATGTAATTATGGTGGTTGGGGTTAATGGTGTAGGTAAAACTACTACTATTGGCAAACTGGCTCATAAATTAAAGCAGGCCGGTAACCAGGTGGTTTTAGGCGCTGCAGATACCTTTCGTGCTGCCGCTGTTGACCAGATCAAACTATGGGGCGAGCGTGTTGGCGTTAAGGTGGTAGCGCAAGCTATGGGCTCAGATCCGGCTTCGGTGGCTTATGATACCCTGCGCTCGGCTGTAGCCAATGGCGATGATGTAGCCATTATTGATACTGCCGGCCGTTTACATAATAAGGTAGGCCTCATGAACGAGCTTACCAAGATCAAGAATGTAATGCAAAAGGTAATTCCTGGTGCGCCTCATGAGGTGTTGCTGGTACTTGACGCCTCGACAGGGCAAAATGCCATTGAGCAATGCAAGCAATTTACCGAAGCTACCGCGGTTAACGCCCTGGCCTTAACCAAGCTTGATGGTACTGCTAAAGGTGGTGTAGTAATCGGGATATCTGACCAGTTCAAGATCCCGGTAAAATATATAGGTGTTGGCGAAGGTATGGATCATTTGCAGCTGTTTGACAGGCAGGCATTTGTAAATAGCTTATTTAAGGAATAATAAATATATCATTGCGAGAAGGAACGACGAAGCAATCTCTTCTTGCAAATCACCCCTATATAGTTCGCGATTGCTTCGTTCCTCGCAATGACAATATGGTTATTGCAATGATTAGTGTGTTATGAAAACTAAAGAAATAATTCGTCCGGCCAAAATTGCTAAACCGCGTGTTAACGTGGTTACTTTGGGCTGTTCAAAAAATATATACGACTCTGAAATATTGATGGGTCAGTTGAAAGGCAACCAGTTTGATGTAGTGCATGAGGCCGATAAGGTAGGCAAAAATGATATCATCGTTATTAATACCTGCGGCTTTATTGACAACGCCAAACAGGAATCTATCGATACCATATTACAATACAGCGAGCTTAAAGACCAGGGCAAGGTAGGTAAAATAATTGTTACCGGCTGCCTGAGTGAGCGTTACAAACCTGAGCTGGAAGCAGAGATCACTAACGTGGATGCCTATTTCGGCACCAATGATCTGCAAAACTTGTTACATTCTGTAGGGGCTGATTATAAACACGAGCTTATTGGTGAGCGTTTGTTGACCACACCATCTCACTTTGCATATTTTAAAATTGCCGAAGGTTGTAACCGTCCATGCTCCTTTTGCGCTATCCCGCTAATGCGCGGTAAGCACCTGAGCACACCGATAGATCAGTTGGTTAAAGATGCCCAGGCATTGGTTAAAAATGGAACTAAAGAACTGATACTGATTGCTCAGGACCTAACCTATTATGGCCTGGATCTGTACGGCAAACGTAACCTTGATGAATTACTGCGCCGCCTGAGCGATGTGAACGGTGTGGAGTGGATCAGGCTGCAATATGCTTATCCATCAGGTTTCCCGATGGAGATATTGGATGTGATGAACGAGCGCGATAATATTTGCAAATACATGGATATGCCTTTGCAGCACATCAGCGATAATATGCTGAAATCTATGCGTCGTGGTATCACCAAACAAAAAACTATTGATCTGGTAAACCAGATACGTGATAAAGTGCCGGGTATTGCCATGCGTACCACTTTAATAACCGGCTATCCCGGCGAAACCCAGCAGGATTTTGAAGAAATGGCACAATGGGTTGAAGATACCCAATTTGACCGTCTGGGCTGCTTTACCTACTCACACGAAGAGAAAACACATGCTCATTCTTTAGTTGATGATGTGCCCGATGAAGTGAAACAGGAACGCGCTGACGCTATTATGGAAATTCAACAAGGGATCTCGTTTGATAAAAACCAGGAAAAAGTTGGCCAAACCTTTAAGGTATTGGTTGATAAAAAAGATGGCGATTACTTTGTAGGCCGTACCGAATTTGATTCGCCAGAGGTGGATAACGAGGTGTTGATTGACGCCAGCATTGATTATGCAACAATCGGAAGCTTTGTAAATGTGAAAGTTAACAGCGCCGAGGATTTTGACCTTTATGGACAAATTGTAAAATAATGCTAATTTGTGGCTTGTTATAAAGTGATTTAAGATTTATAATCTAATTTCGACATTGGCATTTAATATTTTGATGCTTAGCCGATGTTCGAAGTAGATTTGCTTACATCCGAAATCGAACATCCGAAATCCAAATTAAAGATGGAAGCTGCTTGTACAAGTTATAAAAACACCGGATTTTTTTCGCCAACGGTAATTGATTACATCGAGAACCGTAACGAATTAAGACCATTTTACAGCTACCGCCCAGATATGGACGGTTTTGCCGATCTGTTGAAAAGTAAGAAGGTTATTGCCGATCGGGAGATATTGCACCGGGTGCTAACTAAGCAATATGCGCTTGAGTTTGAAAGTCCGGAAGTCCGGAAGTCAGAAAGTATAGAGGTTGGATTGGTTGACGTAAAACGTACAACTTATAACGTACAACCTCTTGTATCTCAAAACATCGATCTTTTAAAACTCGATAATACTTATACCATTACTACCGGTCACCAGCTGAATATTTTTGCCGGTCCCCTTTATTTTCTTTATAAAATTGCTACAGCTATTAAATTGGCTCAGCAACTGAAAGCCGCTCATCCCGATAAAAACTTTGTACCAGTTTACTGGATGGCCAGTGAAGATCATGACTTTGCCGAGATCAATTATACCAATATTGGTGGCAAAAAAGTGCATTGGTGGTACGAGGCTTCGGGTGCTACAGGGCGTATAAACCCCGATACCATGCGTCAGGCCCTTAACCAGTACAAGGGGGTATTAGGCATGGAGGGTTACTCGCAGGAACTGGCTGAAATTGTGGAAACTGCATATACCGCTTTTGATAAGCTGGCTGATGCCACCCGTTACCTGGTTAACGCCCTGTTTGGCAGCTATGGCCTGGTAATTATTGATGCCGATGATCATGAGTTTAAGGAGCAATTTGCCCCGATCATGGAGCAGGACATCATAGGCCAAAACAGCTTTAAAAATATCAATGCTACCAACCAGCAACTGCACCAGTTGGGTGTGCACATACAGGTAAATCCGCGCGAGATCAACTTTTTTTATCTAAAAGATCAGCTTCGTGAACGTATAGTTTTTGAGCAGGATAACTACCAGGTAATGAATACGGATATCAGCTTTACCGAAGCTGAACTGAAACAAGAGATTGCAACTTATCCCGAGCGTTTTAGTCCTAATGTGGTAATGCGCCCGCTGTACCAGGAGTGTATTTTACCGAATATAGCTTATATAGGTGGCGGTGCCGAAGTGGTGTACTGGCTGGAGCTTAAAGCTAACTTTGATTTTTACAAAGTTGATTTTCCTATACTAATTCTACGAAACTCGGCTCTTGTAGTACGTAAAGAACAAGCTGCCAAAGTTCAACGCATGGACCTTGAAGTAGCCGAGCTTTTTAAGCAAAGCGATGCTCTGCAAACCGAATGGATCAAAAAACATAGTGAGCATAACCTGTCGCTCGAAGAAGAATGGCGGGAGCTGACCTGTGTATTCGAAAAAATAAAACTACGCTCTTACAAGATCGATCCTACACTATCACCATCTGCCGCGGCTGTACAGGCACGCCTTAAACATGCAGTTGATAACCTGGAGAAGAAATTGATCCGTGCCGAAAAGCGCAATTATGAGGTAAGGTTAGAGCAGCTATCAGCTATTAAAGCTGAACTTTTCCCTAAAGACAGCCTACAGGAACGGACAGAGAACTTCGGGTTGATGTACGTAAAATGGGGCCAAACCTTTATCGATGAACTTGTGCGGAACTTTGAACCGCTGGCTTTTGAGTTTACGATTCTGACAGAGGAGTAAAAAGTTTCTTTATTAACTCAATTTAATTGTCATTTCGACCATAAGGAGAAATCTTAAGCGCCCAACCAGCGTGCGTAGGGGATATCTCCTCGTTATTTCTAAACTTACGAAGTTTTCAAAACTTCGTAAGTTTTCAGACAGATTTAAAAACGCGTCAATAACGTGATGGTATAGCCCTTTGCGCCTTTCTTTTAATCTCCTATATCAACCAAAATATAAGTATTTTCGCCTAATGAAAAATACTAAGCCAACCATACTTGTTGTTAATGATGATGGTATAACGGCCCCCGGTATAAAAGCCTTGATGGATGCTATGACCGAGATAGGCCGAGTAGTGGTGGTAGCACCAGATAGCCCGCAATCGGGCATGGGGCATGCCATTACTATTGGTAAACCATTGCGGTTAGACAAGGAAGAAATATACGAAGGCATTGAGATGTACCGCTGCTCAGGTACCCCGGTTGACTGTGTAAAGCTGGCTGTGAATAAAATATTCAAAGGTCAAAAGCCCGATCTGTGTGTATCAGGTATTAATCATGGTTTAAATAATTCTATCAATATATTATACTCCGGCACCATGTCGGCGGCTGTGGAAGGCGCTATCGAAGGTATTCCGTCTATCGGGTTTTCGTTAGATGATTTTACCATGCAGGCCGATTTTAGCCATTGCATTAAATACGTTAAAGAACTGGCACAACAGGTTTTGACCAATGGCTTACCGCAGGCTACTTTGCTTAATGTAAATTTCCCCAATACCAATAACATCAAGGGTATCAAAGTTTGCCGGCAGGCGGCGGCCAAATGGGCCGAGGAGTTTGACGAGCGGGTTGATCCGCATAAACGCCCGTACTATTGGCTCACCGGTGTTTTTCAGTTAAATGACCACGGCGAGGATACCGATGTTTACGCGCTGGAGCATAATTACGCATCAGTAGTGCCTGTGCAGTTTGATATGACGGCTCATCATGCCATCCCTTATTTAAACAACTGGAAGTTTAATGTTTAAAGTTAATACCATAACCAGGGGCATTATGATCGGGTTGATATTGCCGGCAATATCATTGTTCATTTTTCTGTACATATTAAAAGGGGAATTTGTAATACTCAACAAGCCCGGTGTGCCGTACATGGCAGCTGTTTTTTTTAATTTACTGATCATGCGCTATTGCGCCCGGAAAGGCATGGATAAAATAGCCACCGGCATCATTGCTGTGTCGTTTATATTTTTGATAGCTGTGTTTGTATTTAAATTACAACCTATACGATGAGATATTACCTGGTAGCCGGCGAGGCTTCGGGCGATTTGCACGGGGCTAATTTGATGAAAGCACTGAAAGAACGTGACCCTGAAGCGGAGTTTCGTTTTTTTGGCGGCGATCTGATGCTGGCCGAAGGGGGTACGCTGGTAAAACACTACCGCGAAATGGCTTTCATGGGCTTGATAGAGGTAATTGTTCATTTGCGGGCCATTCTCAAAAATATTCATCAATGTAAGGATGATATTAAGGCTTGGCAACCTGATGTGCTGATATTGATAGATATTCCGGGTTTTAATCTTAAAATTGCTGCATACGCCAAAACTATTGGCCTGGATGTAAATTATTATATATCGCCAAAGGTTTGGGCCTGGAACCAGAAGCGGGTGCTTAAGATCAAAAAGATAGTTGATCACCTGTATTGTATCTTGCCTTTTGAGGTTGACTTTTATAAAAGCTGGGGTATGGAGGTTGATTACGTGGGCAATCCACTGCTGGATGCCATAGCTGCCTTTAAACCCGATCCTGACTTTTTGCCGCAACAAGGGCTTGCAGGTAAAAAGATCATTGCCCTGCTGCCTGGAAGTCGCAAACAGGAGATTAGTAATTTGCTGCCCTGTATGATGGAAGTGGCCGATAGGTTTCCCGGTCATCAGGTAGTAATTGCCGGAGCGCCATCATTTCAGATAGATTACTACAAACAGTTTATGGGGGATAAAAACATCCCTATAATATTTAACGCTACCTATAATTTATTGAGCCATGCTGAAGCGGCCGTTGTGGCTTCGGGTACCGCCACTTTAGAAACAGCCCTGTTTCAGGTACCGCAGGTAGTTGTTTACAGGGCAAATCCGCTTACTATAGCCGTAGGTCGTATGGTGATCAAAGTGGAGTTCCTGTCGCTGGTTAACCTGATCATGGGTAGGGAGGTGATCAAAGAGCTGATACAGGAAAGCTGCACCTCCGCAAAAATTAATGCAGAGCTTGATCTGATATTAAATGATACGGATTACCGGGATACCATGCTGGCTAATTATACCGAACTTGACGAACGAATGGGTGAGCCGGGAGCATCAGCAAAAACAGCCGATCTGATCATCAAATATGCTAAAAACAAATAAAGCCCTGCTGGTACAGGGCTCTATCGTTTTCATAGGTGTGTGATGTATATGTTGATCAGGCTGCAGAACGTGTTTCAGTATCGGCAGTCTGAGGATTGATGTTCATTACTTTATTTTTCGCTCTGAAATTTTTAAGATCTTCCAATAAAATATTTTTCAATTCGGTGTCAAAGCGGGCAACCAATTTACTTGCAGATGGTGTTTTAGTGGTTTTCATATATGTGGTAGTTTATAGGTAATTTTTGTATTAAGCGGCAGTTGACAAAAACGGAGTCTTAGCTTTTATAGCTTTCAAATCATTCATAATTATTTTTTTAAGCTGATTATCAAAGCTTGCTACTAATTTGCTGATAGATGGTTTTTTAGAGGCTTTCATAGTTTTGTGTTTTGTATGTTTTAAATTTCTTAATGTTTTGTTTCAGTGTCTTCGTCCTCAGTCAGGTTATCTTTCCGGCGTTTAGCTTCCTTGTACTGCCTTAATAACTGTTCTTCGTCACGTTCGTCTGATGTTTTGGTGGGTTCAACCGGGTTCTCCCATTCTTTTTCATCTTCCTTAACCGTTGCTTTCTTTTTAGTTTCCATAACAGTTACGTTTGATAAGTACTATTCCAAATCAATGCCAAAAAATTAAATGGAGTAAAAAAAGTCACAGAAGTATGTGAAAAATATTGCAGCAACATGAAAAAACCTGCCTCCCGGCAGGTTTTTATACTAAATAAAAATTCGGTTTTTATATACAGATGTATAAAATTCAATATTCAGGATGCTATACAAAAGCGGTCAGTAGCCGTACAGTAGTACTATTTTCGTACAGTTTTATGGTGGCTAAACAAGTGTACGATGAGTGCTACAACGGCTAAACCGCCGCCTATAACACAAACACCTGTCCACTCAAAGTTGGTCCAAAGCATACTGGCCAGAAAGGTTCCGGAGGCACCGCCTATAAAATAAGACACCATGTACACGGTATTTAACCGGTTACGGGCCTCAGGTATCAGCGCGAAGATGATAGACTGGTTAGAAATGTGCGTCGCCTGTACTCCCATATCTAAAATAATTACGCCCACAATAAGCCCAACCATGCTATGACTCGAAAAATAGAATATCACATAAGATATTACTACCAGCAACAAGGTGTAGCCCGATAGTTTAAAGGCATCCATCTTATCGCTTAAACGGCCCATCAACCCGGCAGCCAAAGCGCCAAACGCGCCAACCAGACCAAAAGCACCGGCGGCGGCACTACCCTCATTAAATTGCGGTTGTTTTAATAAGAACACCAGGGTGGTCCAGAAAGCGCTAAACCCGGCGAAACACAAAGCACCCCTGAACGATGCCATGCGCAGCTTCGGCTGTGTTTTAATCAAATGGATAAGTGATTGCATCAGCTTTTTGTAGTTGCCCTTGTAATCGGGCTCAACCTCAGGTAAAAAGAAAAATATCATTAGCCACATAGCTACCATTAGGACGGTAGCTATATAATACATAGATCGCCAGCCAAAATGCTCCCCGATAAAACCACTTAAGGTACGTGATAATAATATACCGATAAGTAGGCCGCTCATGATGAAGCCCAATTTTTTGCCTCGCTCGTGCGGTTGTGCCAAATGGGCCGCCATAGGTATTAATAGCTGAGGTATTATTGACGATAAGCCCAGTAAAAAACCAGCTATAGTTAATACCAGGATAGAGGGAGCAACGGCACTGATGAGCAGCGATATGATCATCAAAACAAAGTCTATCAATATAAGTCGCTTGCGTTTTACCATATCACCCATCGGAACAATGAATAATAAACCACAGGCATAACCTATTTGTGTAAATAAAGAAAGCTGCTGAGCATCTTTATCAGATATGCGAAAAGTATGCGCGATATCGGCCAATAGGGGCTGGTTATAATATATATTGGCCACAACCAATGCGGTTGCTATGGTCATGATCCATAAAGTAAACTGCGTTAAATGCGGATGAGTTTTAGTAGCCGTGGTAGTGGTCATTGCCTTTTGTATATAAATCTGCTGCAAAAGTGACAAAGCATTTTTAAAATGATGCCTGTTTTAAGTAATTTTTCTCACACAATAACAATAAGAACCAAATTCGGGAGTTTTATATTTTGATAAATAATTATACTTACTTAAGTAATTTGTTTCAATTATGGAGTAGTATTTTTGTTTTATAACTATTTTTAAGTGATTATGTTGTTTTTTTAATGCTATTTGCAATTTATTTGCTTTTTTATAAGCTTTTTGAATTTTTTTTGGCTTTAAATTAACTGAATTTTATAAAAATGTTAAAATAAAAGTGCTTTATTGAGATAATTTAACAAATGATCTGTTCTTTATAGGTAATATAATGTTGATTTTGAAAAATTACCATATTGTTAAATTTTTATTAGTAGTTTTGATGGTCAAATAGCCGATGTGGTGTTATTTGATAAATGTTACAAAAAAATTACAAAATAATTTATGGTGATTTGAAAACTTAGTGTTACTTTTACACCATAATAAAAAACACAAAAAAGTCTTCTCATAATTTAGGTTTATAATTGGTTAGTAAAGGCCCCTGCCCATCAGGGGCTTTACTTATTTTATAAGGTTACCTAAATGGTAAAAACAATTATATTCTCCATTGTTTAATTGAGTGTTTGGCTATAGAAAGTTTTAGAAGTTATACGTAAAGTACTAAAGCTTGTACAGATAAAACCTTGCGGCATCGCCCTGCTGAGCAGCATTTAACGTTTGAGCTTGTTTTTCGAATTTCGCTATTTCTTCTGCCGTAAAATATTTATCGAAGGTAATCCATTCATGAGTTTCCGGATCTGTGAGTGGTATGTCTTTTTTATATAGCTCACTGCCCAAAAACTGAAAAGCAGTAGAGTCAAATATTGTTTGACCAATTTTGAAGCCGGTTCTTTCTGCTAAAAGCGAAATGCTTTTCATCGTATGCAATACGTAATGACGCGGGGCGTCCAATTGTACCCAATTATCCTTGTAAATTTCCCAGGCCTTTCCTAATAGTGGAATACTAACCATGAGGATACCGTTCTTTTTCAATAGTTTGTGACAGTTTTTTAGTTCGGCTATTTGGTTATCCACATGTTCTAAAACATGGTGCATTATTAATAAGTCATAACTATTGGCAGGTAGTTCGGTTAGGTCTTTTTTTAAAACTTTAACTCCATATCCGTGGTCTACCTCTTTTGGGATAAATTTATCAACCCCGGTTATATTTTCAAAGCCCAGATTAAATAGCGCGCAAATAAGTGCTCCTTTTCCGCATCCAATATCAAGGATCTTTGCGCTGGGTTTCGCTTTTATTGGCCTTAGGTAATCAAGTAAATGACTATTTGAAATTCTGTATTTTCGTTTTAGTCTTAGATCGCTAACTAATCGTTTTAATAACGGTTGCCTTTTCAATGGCAGTGTTGATTGAATAAAGGATACGTAATCAGATGGATAATACTTATCGATATTGGAGGGGATGCTAAGGATTTGTAAAGCACCGCAATTACCGCAAGTTGCGTAATCAAACCGGTCCCGAAAACCAAACATCATCTCTTTAAAATCAAATTTTTGAGTAAATGCGTTCCCGCAAATTCTGCAATTATCTATATTCATGCAAAGTATTTAGGGTTACTAAACTAAAAAAATGTTTTGAATTAAGGGTCAGATTAATGATCGGTAACTTAAATTGGCCTTGGGGGCAGGTGCGATATTTAAGCCATACATTATTTATAAATTAATCAAATATCAAATAAATGCTATAAATTCTCAAAGAGAGTTTTATTTTATTGGTTAATATGATATATTTGCAGCCCGCAACGGGGGATTAGCTCAGCTGGCTAGAGCGCTTGCATGGCATGCAAGAGGTCATCGGTTCGACTCCGATATTCTCCACAAATTGATTATCAGGCTTTTAGGTTTAGTCCTAAAAGCCTGATTTTTTTACAGGTACAACACTTTCTTTGATTTTTACTGTGTTTACCTCGTCATTTTCTGCCTGAAAAAGAGAAACGGTATATTTTTGGGGTCGACATTTCAAGCTGTTAGGTATCCACACTACCATAATTCATTAAAAGAGTCATATTTAGAAAACTTCTGACGTTCAAGTGTTTTGCTTTTTATTAAGTTCCGTTGGGCAATATTGATGGTTGCAATCCCACTGTTGGATATTCTACATTAGGTAATCGGTAAATATTATTTTCAAGAATGGATAGCATGTCCACAAAATAACTTTCAACTTTTAAAAGAATTTTTAGAATAATCTCAATATGACGGAGCTTAAAATAAACTAAAATAATAACTTTATAGCGTATAGCCTCCTGCGGTGATGACTTAAATTACTTATGGAATAGCCAACTTGTTAAACATTAGCGGTCCGAACTTAAAAAATTGGGACTGACGGGGCGAAGCTATGAATTTGAATAAATGAGCAAGGCAATAAAAGTTGAAAACCTTTCAAAAGCCTACCAGTTAGGCGATTTTGGAACAGGCACCATCTCCCGCGACCTGGAACGCTTTTGGGCGCGGATGCGCGGAAAGGAAGATCCATTTTTGAAAATAGGCGAAGTAAACGACCGCGCCACAAAGGGCGAAAGCGATGTGGTATGGAGTTTAAACAATATCAATTTTGAAGTTGAACAAGGCGATGCCGTGGGTATCATAGGCCGTAACGGGGCGGGCAAAAGTACCCTGCTCAAAATCCTGAGCCGCGTTACCTCCCCTACTACCGGTTCGGTAAAGCTAAAAGGCAGGATAGCCAGCTTACTTGAAGTAGGCACCGGCTTTCACCCGGAACTTACGGGGCGCGAAAATATATACCTTAATGGCACGATACTGGGTATGCGCAAAGCCGAAATTAAACGAAAATTTGATGAGATAGTAGATTTTTCGGGCGTTGAACGTTATATAGATACCCCGGTTAAACGCTACTCATCGGGCATGTATGTACGTTTGGCATTTGCAGTAGCTGCACATTTAGAATCGGAAATATTAATTGTGGACGAGGTGCTGGCCGTTGGCGATGCCGAATTTCAGAAAAAATGCCTGGGCAAGATGAGCGATGTGAGTAAAGGCGAAGGCAGAACCGTTTTGTTTGTTAGCCATAATATGGATGCAGTAACCAGGCTTTGTACACATGCCATACTCTTAAAAAAAGGTTTTTTGACTGATTTTGGATTAACAAATAAGATAGTTGACAGCTATTTAAGATCAGATTTTGGCACAACGGCCTACAGGAGCTGGGAAAATGGCTCGCCGCCTGGAAATGATATTGTAAAATTATTAATGGTTCAGGCGATGGATTCGGCGGGGCTGGTAAAAGAAGTTTTTGATGTAACCGAGCCTGTTTTTATCACCTTAAAATATCAGATCATACAAGCGGGGCACAGATTAACGCCGGCCTTAAATTTCCTGAACGCCAACGGGGTAAACTTATTCGACTCGCACATGACCACTAACGCCATTTATAATCAAAGATTAGATCCCGGTTATTATGAATCGCGGGTATGTGTGCCGGGCAATACGTTTTCTGAAGGGACAATTATCATCGGTGCCGGAATGGTAACGCATAACCCTTTCAGCATTCATTTTCAGGAAGCTGATATTATTGCTTTTAACATGGTAGACAAAACTGACAATAATCCCACTCGCGGAGAATACAGGGGAGGGCTTCCGGGTCTGTTACGCCCATTTTTACAATGGACCTCAGATAAAACTTCTTAATTCAGACCCACATGCTCAGACGATTCTTTAAAAAAACACCAGCAGACGAAAAAATTGAAATAAGCGTAAAATCCATAAGTGACGGTCATCACAAGGTTAGTTATAAAGGTATTAAAGCCATCCGCTGCCCCTTTGATTACGTTATTTATCAGATGATCATTTGTGAACTAAAACCTGATCTGGTAATTGAAATTGGCACAAACAACGGTGGCGGTGCTCTATATATTGCAGACCTGATGGAAAGTATCGGTCATGGCCTGCTGCATACTATTGATGTAATTAAACAATCAGATCCGGTGCTTGCCCTGCATCCAAGAATAAAGCTATTTACCGACGGCTGGGAAAACTACGATACAAGCCTGGCTGAGGGATACGGCAGTGTACTGATTATCGAAGATTCGTCTCATACTTACCAAAATACCCTTGCCGCATTAAATAAATTTGCGCCTTTGATAACCAAAAACTCCTATTTAATTGTGGAGGATGGCATAGTTAACGCATTAGGCTTTGAACTACAGTATGGCGGGGGGCCGTTAAGGGCTATCCGTGAATTTTTACAATCAAATAAAAACTTTGAAGTTGACAGGAAGTGGTGCGATCTATTTGGGAAAAATGCCACGTTTAACGTAAATGGATATTTAAAAAGGCTGAATTAAAATGCCACTGGTTTCAATTTGTATACCGGCTTATAACCATACCCATTACCTGCAATGTACTTTACAATCCATATTCAGCCAGTCGTTTACTGATTTTGAAGTTGTCATAACAGATGATTCACCTTCGGCTATAGTAAAAGAACTGGTTGATTCATTTCAACCCGATTCCAGGATCAGGTATTATAAAAATGAAGTTACATTAGGGTCGCCCGAAAACTGGAACCAATGCATCAGTAAAGCTACAGGGGAGTATATCAAGATAATGCATCATGATGATTGGTTTAGCACCGTTGATAGCCTTAAGCTATTTGTTGATGCAATTGAAGATTTCCAGACATCGTTTGTTTTCTCAAATGCCAATGTTGTTTTTGCAAATAGCGAAAAAAACGGTTTTCACTTCCCCGGCGAAAGTAACCTGCAAAAGCTTGCTAAGAGCCCGGAAGTACTGTTTCTCGGAAATTTTATAGGTGCCCCAAGCATGACATTGTATCGAAAAAACACAAACCTTAAATTTGACAAAAAGCTTAAATGGCTGGTTGATGTAGATTTTTACATCAGTTACCTTCTAAAAAAAAACGGGTTTTATCATATTAATGAAAACCTGATGACGATAGTTACAGATGCAGATCACACAGTAACTTCTATTAGCTATAACAACGCGGCAACAGAAATATTTGAAAACTTTTATTTATACCACAAACTGTACCCTCGGTTGTCTGTTTCTGAAAAGTTCAACTTCGCTGTTTTTCTGCTGCACCTCATACACCGGTTCAAAGTATCAAACATTAAGGAAATAAGGACAGCAGGTTATCAGGGTAAAATCCCTTTTGCCTTTAAATTATTACTATCCCTTAAAAAAATAAAAGCCAGTTTTAAAAACCTTACATCATCGTCATGAATTTATCCGGCTTAAAGCATAGGATATTGAATATATACTATCGGTCAAGAAGCTTAACTGTCTCTAAAAATCGGTTATATCAAAAGCCCTCGTATTCACAATCCGGTGAAGATTTGATAGTGAGGTTCATCTTTGATGAATTACAAATCAAAAATCCATCATACATTGATATCGGTGCGCACCATCCTTTTTACCTGAGCAATACCGCATTGTTTTATCAATCGGGCAGCAGGGGCATCAATATCGAACCCGACCCTTTGCTATTTAAACGGTTTACCAAATACCGGAAAAAAGACATCAACTTAAATATCGGCGTTGGTGAAACTGAAGGCGAAGCCGATTTTTATCTTATTTCATCACCAACATTAAACACGTTTTCAAAGCAGGAGGCCGAAAATTATATCCATGAAGGCGATTACAAGATTACCGGGGTAATTAAAACCAAAATAAACTCGCTTCATCATATCATCGAAAAAATTAATCATGGCGTGTTTCCCCAGTTTTTAAATTTAGATGCTGAAGGGATTGATGAGCTGATTATTAAATCAATAAACTACTCAAAAAAATACCCGATTGTAATGTGTGTTGAAACCATTTCTTTCTCAACCTCACGTAAAGGTGTTAAGAATAAGGCGCTTATTGATTTTATTGTATCGTGTGGTTATATCATTTATGCCGATACCTATATCAACACAATTTTTTTGAGGAAAGACGCATGGGAAACTAACCCGGCTTAATGATCATTACCAAACTACAGGGAGGCTTAGGTAACCAGATGTTTCAATATGCAGCGGCGCGTGCCTGCTCGCCTGATGAAATTATTGCCGTTGATCTTTCCTTCCTAAAAAATAACACAACCTCAACAGATGCTTTTACCAGCCGAAAATACAGGCTGGATGTATTTAAGAACATCAGCGTTAAAGTGCTCAAACCTTTCCGCCGGAAAATAATCATGGACAGAGGTTTGGGCTATCGGCTTTTAAAAAAGCTGCTGTGGCCCGGTTCTAAAACAATTAACGATCATGGCACCTCGCCTGCCACTCATCTTAATTTAAAAAGGAAAGGCGCTGTTTATTTGGATGGTTATTTTCAAAGCGAGAAATACTTTAATCACATCAGGCCGCTGTTGCTTCGTGAATTTAGTTTTTCTGAATTGCAAGGAAAACCGGCGCTAATGATGAACAATATAAAAGCACGTAAAACATCGGTAGCAATTCACGTAAGACATGGCGATTATTTAAAACCCGAAATAGCTGCTTATCACGGCGTGTTACCGCTTTCATATTATACAAAGGCCATTGCATACGTTGACAGCGTCACAGCTCATGCACATTATTTCATTTTCTCTGATGATATGCCATGGTGCCGGGAAAACTTTGCCTTTTTAAAGGATCGAATAACCTTTACCGACGTTGGCGAACAGGATTGGGTAGATCTGGCGTTGATGAGCAGTTGCAACCACCAGGTTGTAGCCAATAGCTCTTTCAGCTGGTGGGCAGCCTGGTTAAACCCTGCCCACGAAAAAATTGTTATCGCCCCCGAAAAGTGGTTTGCGGATAGCAGCGCCATCAATCAGGCCGGAAATATAGTGCCCAACAACTGGATTAAAATTTGACCAAGCAGCAGGACCTGATCAGTATCATCATGCCGGCATACAACGCTTCGGCATTTATCAAAGATTCCATTGAATCTGTACTGCAGCAAACCTACCACAACTGGGAACTCATTGTTATTGACGATGGCTCTACTGATGATACTGTATCAATCATAAAGAGTTTTCAAGATCAGGATAGCAGGATAATTTATCATTACCAAGAAAACCAGCGGCTTGGAGCTGCCCGGAATACCGGTTTCAGGCTCGCCACCGGCACATGGATAGCATTTTTAGATGCTGACGACCTGTGGATGAGTGATAAGCTGGAAGTCCAGATAGATGCAGCAGCCAGCCATCAAATACCGCTTGATGTAATTTTCACATCAGGCTACTACCTGACCGGCCACGAAGGTGAATTAAAACCTTACGATAGTTTAAGCGGCTTTTATACCGGCCAGGACTTGTACCCTGTACTAATGAAGCACAACTATATTCCGGTGCTTTCGGTAATGATGAGGCAGGCATTTTTGATGCAGATAGGCTGGCAGGATACCACACCCATTGTTTATGGCAATGAAGACTGGGATTACTGGCTGAGGGCCTGCCGCGCAGGAGGCATTTTTTTAGGGCTTGGACAACGCCTGTTCAAATACCGGGTGCATGACAATGCTATGTCGGCCAAAAGAGCTGCAATGCTTGTTGCAAGTTTATATGTGATCTGTAAAAACTACCACAAAGCCTTGCTAAGCACCGATGACCAGCTTTATCATCAACGCATGCTGCAGGAAAAAATCCCGTTTATTGCAAAAAGAGCACTGAAAACAGGTTTGAACAGCAGTGTTGTAGGCCTCCTGTTCATGATGTTGTCAATCAGCTTTCCGCCGGCGTTTATGTTCAAAAAAAAGCACGGTTAAACTTAATTTATGGATCACCCCGAAACAAATTACATCGCTTACAGCCTCTGGGGAAATAATCCGCTTTACAACACCGGCATGCTGCGTAACATAGCTCAGGCAAATGCCATTTATCCTGGCTGGCAGGTTGTAGTTTATTATGATGATACGGTTCCTGTCCAATCGCTGGATCAGATCCGGGCGGCGGGTGCGCTTACTGTTAATATGACAGGCGGCATTTACGGTATGTTCTGGCGTTTTTTGGCTGTCGATTTACCCAGCTGCAATCGCGTTATTTTCCGCGACAGCGATTCCAGGCTATCCAAACGGGAGCGGCTGGCAGTGGATGAGTGGATAGCAAATGATAGCACCATCCATATTATGCGCGATCACCCCTATCACCTCGACCCTGTAGATAATACCCCCCATTATATTTTAGGTGGGATGTGGGGCATTAAGGGCGGCCTGGTTAACATGAAAGAACTGATTGCTGCAAATTGTACCGAAAAAGAACTCGGCTACGGCAGCGACCAGGTATTTCTGAACCAGATCTATAACCGGTTCCGGGATTCGGCAACCATTCATGACGAGTTTTTTTCAGGTTCGCCCTTCCCGGCTAAAAGAGATGGATACCGGTTTATAGGTGAAAGGGTTGATATCAATGAAAAACCAATGGGTAACGACTGGCAGGTCATCAGGGCGTTTTACGCAGATAAAAAACCTTTGAACATTTTTATCAAAAAGGTAAAAAAACTGCTCCGCGGTTTGTTCAGATAATTAATTAAGCAGTACATGTCTTTCCCCAAAATATCTGTTATAACCCCATCATACAACCAGGGCGCTTTTATTGAGCAAACCATCCTGTCAGTAATTGGGCAGCAATACCCTAACCTGGAGTATATCATTATTGATGGCGGCAGCACCGATAATACCGTGGATGTGATTAAAAAATATGAAGATCATATCACTTATTGGTTGAGCGAGCAAGATGCAGGCCAAAGCCATGCCATTAATAAGGGCTTTGCCCGCGCCACCGGCGATATATTATGCTGGCTGAATTCTGACGATTATTACCTGCCCGGAACACTGCTTGATATTGGCAGCAGGCTTGCCGCAAATGGCTTGGATTTAGTGTTTGGCAATTGCATCCACCTGAATGAAAAAGACAATCAAACATATGGCAGCTATTTTGATCCGTTTAAAAACTGGGATATAAAGCAGGGCGATTATATTGTACAGCCCAGTAGCTTTTGGACAAAACGGGCCTTTGAACTTACTGGTCCGTTAAGGGAAGACCTGCATTTTGGTTTCGACTGGGAATGGTATGCCCGTGCCCAATCAAAAGGAGTAAACTTTATCCCTTCGGCAAAATATTACGCCGTGTACCGCGTGCATGGCGATCAAAAATCAAACGACAATAATGTAAACCGGTTCATGGAACTGATCAACATTGAACGGACACTAAATCCCGAAAAGTTTTTATGGATTGATAATCATCTTAAAAAACACGCCCGGGGCATCCGTTTAATTTACCGCATTGCCGGCAGCAGCTTGTTTAACCCATTGCAGTATAAAATGCTTAAAGCAGCACACCCAAAACTGCTTCGGTTAATTGACCGCGTAACGTTAAAAAAATACATGCTTCATTGCTTCAACAATAACACAGGCAAATGAACCTTCCTGATCTGAATAAATACCGGAATAGTTTTGCCAGCAAAGGGATAGCACTGCCGCTAACAGTAGTACCGGCCGATGCAGACGGCTTGCTTGGGCAACTCCCTGATCCACCTGCCGGTAAAACAGGCTGGCCATGGGGCCAGGAAACTGATCCGGTAATTTATGATCCTGAAATAAACTGGCCGAAGCTTACCATAGTAACCCCTTCTTACAACCAGGTCGAATTCTTGGAGCAAACCATCAGGTCGGTGCTTTTGCAAAATTACCCCAATCTGGAATATATCATTATAGACGGCGGTAGCAACGATGGTTCCAAACAGATCCTCGAAAAGTATGCGTCCTGGCTAAGTTACCACCAAAGCGAAAAAGATGGCGGGCAAAGTAATGCTATTAACCTGGGCTTTAGCCTTTCATCGGGTACTTATCATGCCTGGATAAACAGCGATGACTATTACATTAAAGACGTTTTTTATAAGGTGATAACCAAATTTATAAGCATCAAAGTTGATTTTGTGTATGGCTACGGGAACCAATACAACGTGCTATCGGGCCAAATGACAACAACCAAAGTGTTGCCCTTTATTGATTATTTTATTAAAATCCCTACCCTCATGCAGCCGTCTGCTTTTTGGAGTGCGCGCATTCATGAACCGGTTTGGGAAGAGTTGCATTGTTCATTGGATTATGAACTTTGGCTCAGACTAGTGAAAGGCCACAGCAGGGCATTGATCAAAGAACCACTTTCGGTAGCCAACGTACACGATCAGGCCAAAACCCATTCGCCAGAAATGAAGGCCCGGTGGGAAGAAGACCATCAAAAAATATGGGCAGCCGATGCACACGGCACCGTGCACGAGTGGAAAAGGATTGTTTTTTTAAACAGGATCAGGATAAAATTATATAAGATACTCAAACTCAACTAACCGGTTTTAATGCTTTTTAACTCGCTGCTGTTCCTTGTATTTTTCCTGGTGATCACTATCACTTATTACCTGCTGCCCCATAAACTAAGGTGGATGTGGCTGTTAGCTGCAAGCAGCTATTTTTACATGTACTTTAAGCCAATTTATATCCTCATTATCCTTTTCACCATTATTGTTGATTACGGCGCAGGTATCCTGATCGAAAAATCTTCCGGCAGGGCCCGCAAGTTTTATCTTATTTTAAGCCTGGTTACCAATATTGGGGTACTGGCTTTTTATAAATATTTTAATTTTTTGGCCGGCAACTTGAACATATTATCCGGCGCATTCCATGGCCCGCAAATACCGTTGCTTGATTTTATTTTGCCTATAGGCTTGTCATTCCATACGTTCCAGGCCATGAGTTACACCATCGAGGTTTACCGGCGCAACCAACCTGCAGAGCGGCATTTTGGCCTCTACGCTTTGTACGTGATGTTTTATCCGCAAATGGTGGCAGGCCCTATTGAAAGGCCCCAGCATATTTTACCGCAACTGCACCGGGTTAATAATTTCAAGAGCAGCAACTTAATAACCGGCTTTTTTTTTATGGCGATGGGCCTGTTTAAAAAAGTGGTAGTTGCCGACAGGCTTGGCCTTTACGTCGACCCGGTGTTTACCAATCCGCATGGGCATTCGGCACTTGAGCTGCTTGTAGCCACGTATTTTTTTGCCTTCCAGATCTATTGCGACTTTAGCGGCTACTCGGATATTGCAATAGGTACCGCATTGGTTTTAGGTATCGAGCTTATGCAGAATTTTAACTTCCCTTACCTTGCTTCAAATATTTCTGATTTCTGGAAACGCTGGCATATCTCCCTCTCCACCTGGTTTCGGGACTACCTGTATATCCCGCTGGGGGGCAGCAGGGTAAATTTTGGGGTAACCTGTGTTAACCTGCTCATTGTATTTATGGTAAGCGGGTTGTGGCATGGCGCTAATTGGAAATACCTGGTATGGGGCTTAATTCATGGCCTGTTATTGGTAGCCTATCAATTATTAAATAAATTTAACATCCGTATTAAAGGCTTAACTTTTTTTAAGTGGCTCATTACGTTCAACCTGGTTTGCCTTGCATGGGTGTTTTTCAGGGCCAATACCGTTATCGATGCATTTTACATCTTAAATAAAATTCTTACGGGCAATGGTTTTAGTTATTCGGCAAACAGCCTGATGTCGGTTCATGAACTTTGGTATTGTGCTTTCATCATCATAGCCCTGCTCTTAGGCGAGCGCTATCTGCGCAAGGCAAAAGATTATTCCAATGCAAAAAAAGTATTGATCATAAGCGGCCTGGCACTTGCTTGTTACTTCCTGGGGATTTTTAATGAGGCACAATTTATATATTTTCAGTTTTGATGCGTAAGATCGCCGGTTTGGTTATATTGATAGTAAGCGTTATGCTGTTGGGCAGCGCGATGAACCAATCGTTCATTAATAAAATAAAGTCTGAAAAATATTTCGATCACCTCGACCCGCAGGCAGTACATGAAAGCCCTTTGTTTAAAGCCGCCTTCGTTCATTCAAACAAATGGGCTTATGGCGATCTTTATGGAATGAGTTCTTTGCGTCAGTACAAATTTGAGCTGGAGCCTTTTAAGCGCTATATCCCTAAACCAGGCAGGCAAAGCACCAACCATATATTGTATATTATAGGCGATAGCTTTTTGGCTGACAAAACTCTTACCGGCGCTTTTGATGATTTTGACAACGTTATTTTTCTCGACCGCCGCTTTGCCTTCGGACCAACTAAAATTGATACTACCAAACAAAACTACCTGCTGCTTGAATTTGCCGAGCGCAACTTGAATGGCTACGACATCAATAAAACCGACGAAGTGCGCTGGACAGAAAACGAGATTAAAAATAAGGTTAACCTCCGCAACACGCCGGTACAGGCAGTAAGCCAGCCTTCCGCATCAATTTTTGAGAGGATTAACAAAATTATCTTCAATAAAGATCTAAGCCGCAACCTCGAAATTATCCTTTTTGATAATAAACTGGCAGCGCCATTTCATGAGGCCAAAGCCGCTTTAAACTACAAGCTTTTTGACCGCGTTGCGAAAGAGGTAGCTGTAAGTACCGATAAAAAAAGATTGCTTTTTAATATCACCGTTGATACCGCAAGCCAGCAATCAGCCTTCAGGCCTAAGAGCGACCAGGCCGTAGATTCCATTGTTCGAAATCTTGATCTGGCACGCGATTATTATCGCTCCATCGGATTTAAAAAAGTTTTCCTGTCGATAATACCTAACCCGGCTTCGGTTTATGATGATAAGCGGATGCCATATAACCACCTGCTCGAAAGGGTTGAACAAAAAACCGATCTGCCTACGGTACCATTGTATAAGATCTTCAAAACAGATCGGCGCAACCTGTTTTACCGCTCCGATTCGCACTGGAACCCGGCAGGGCTGGATACTTGGGTAAATGAAACCAACAAGGCTCTAAAACCATGACCATAGCACTGGTAACACCATATTTGCCCGATGAGCAAACTATCGATAGCGGCATAGCAAATCACTACCTGCTGCTGGCCCAAAGTTTGGCAGACAAAGGGAACCGTGTTATTGTGCTGCATGTTCGCCCGCGTTACCAAACAGATGCTGATGATTTTAGCCAATATTTCCTTACCGAAAATATTGCGGTGCACACTTACAAAGTAAAAGCACCCGGTCTCGTAGCCAGATTTTTTAAACATAAGTGGGCCATTATTGATTTTGCATTGAAGCTAACCAGTATGCGCGTCGCATCACAAGCAGTAAGCAAAATTGTACTGCAGTATAATGTTGATGTTATTGAAACCACCAGCTATTTTTCATTGTGCCACCTTTTGAACGAAAAAAGAATTAAAGCACCGGTGGCTGTAAGGGTAAGTACTACCTTTTCGCAGATTATGAATGAACATTATCCTTTTAAATCGAGAGTGATGGACCTGATAGCCAATATGGAGATCCGCTTTATTAAAAGGAGCAGGCATTTGCTCACTCACGCTTATAGCCATGCAAAGGAGCTGGAACATCTTTATGGTATTAACGCGGCGCGGTTTGAAATTATCCCGCATGGTGTTAACCTGCCTGTGATAAATAAAAATGAACCCACAGATAGGTCAATCAAAGTATTATACACAGGCAGGCTGGAATACCGTAAGGGTACCGATGTGTTGCTTGCTGCCATCCCGCTTGCACTGGCGCAAAATCCGGATGTTTTGTTTGAACTGGTTGGTAATGATCCCGGCAACGATTACCAGAACAGGTTCAGGGCCGGTAACGCCGATCCGGTTTTCCAAAAAGTTATTTTCAGGGGAAAGGTTGATAACGAAATCCTGGCGCAGGCTTACCGCACATGCGATGTATTTGTTGCCCCCTCGCGGTATGAATCCTTTGGATTGATCTTTATTGAGGCTATGAGCTACGGCAAACCGGTTATTGGCTGTAATGTTGGCGGTGTTTCTGAAATTATCGCAGATCAATACAACGGCCTGTTTGCCGAAACCGGCGATGCGCAAAGCCTCGCCGATAAAATTATACAGCTTGTAAATAACAAAGAATTAAGAGAACAATTAGGCGAAAACGCCCGCAAAACTGTCGAAGATAAATTTACAGGCGAGCAATTGGCTGTAAATTCTCTAACTTATTATAACAAACTCATTGCTGATTTTAACTGATGCTGCTCTCGGTAATAATCCCAACTTATAACCCCCATTTGACAAGATTGGAGCAAACGCTTTCGGCGTTAAAAGGCCAGTCGCTGGCTATAGACCAATGGGAGCTTATCATTATCGATAATAACTCATCCAACAATTTTGAGCGGCAACTTAACTTAAGCTGGCATCCGGCAGCCAAAATTGTAAAGGAAACAAAACAGGGGCTTACCTACGCCCGGCTTAGAGGGTTTAACGAATCGGCAGGCGGTATCATTATAATGGTTGATGACGATAATATTTTAAACAGCGATTACCTGGAGAAAGCTTTAGCCATATTTGAACAAAACCCCAAATTGGGCGCCATCGGCGGCAAATCCGTTCCCTTGTTTGACACAGAACCGCCCGAATGGCTGAGCGAATTTTATGACAGCCTTGCACTGCGCAACCTGGGCAATGAACCGATGACGGCCTCCTGGAACAATGAATATCCAACTGCCGCCCCTATCGGCGCCGGAATGGCTATCAGGCGTGATGCGTTATCGGCATACATAAAAAAAATAAGCTCAGGCCAAAATAACATTACCGATCGGACAGCCAATTCCCTGAGCTCGGGCGGTGATAATGATATGGTGATCGAGATCCTTAAAAGCGGCTGGCAGGTTGGGTACTTTCCCGGGCTTATATTACAGCACATTATACCAGTTCAGCGCATGCAACCCGGCTACATAGCCCGCTTGCTTAATAACACTAATAAATCATGGGCGCAGCTATTACAAAGCCAGGGCATAAACCCATGGAAACCGATAACAAAAACCGGCGCTTTGCTCAGAAAAACCAAGGCATGGTTTAGCTACCGTGCATGGAAAAATAAAACAGGTTATATCAAATGGCGGGGCGCCTGCGGCCAGTATGATGGACTTGTACACCAAAACAATACATGATCAAGAAAATAAATAACTCGCTGGCTTTTCGTTTACCGCTCCTTTACCGCAAGTTACTCCGGTACAAACCACTTGTTATCAAATCGCAAAAAAGCACATCAGATCAGGTGGTGCTCATGATGGCCGGCAAAAAGATCATGGACCTTACCCGTCTTGCCGTTTTTTCCATCGCTAAAAACTGGGATACGCTCCCTAAACTAATCGTAAGCTCCGATGGCTCCGTATCCGCTGCCGAAATTAAAAAACAGCTCAGGTTTTGGCCCGGCGAGCTGATTATAAATGACTGGCAGCAAAGTGAAACTTATCACCGTGAAAAAAACAGGGTAAATCTTTTAAAATACGCCGAAAGCCATGTACTTGGAAAAAAGCTTGCAGTTGTTCTTCACCAGGCCGAAATACAGCCGGTAGTATGGGTGGATAGCGACATTATCTTTTACCAGGACTTTAACAAATATATTACGCACCATAGCGGTTTTGTTTGCGGCGGCAGCGAGGAAGGACACTCGCTTTATGATGACCGCGTTTTGGATTTTTATAAAAACAACCTTTATGATCATTATACTTTCAGCTCGGGCTTACTGAATATTTACGGGCCCACTATTTATGACGATTTTCAGCTTGAGCAGTTACTGCTTGAAGTAAGCAATTATGTGCATTATTTTACCGAACAAACTATTTTTGCTCATATAGCCAGTAAATCAATCGGTATGCCCTGGACCAGGGATCTTATCAAAAACCACAACCTGGACCACCAGCAGATTAGGCCCATGTCTCCAAAAGATGTGATAGGCAGGCACTATACCGCCAATGTAAGGCACCTGTTTTGGCGCGACGCATTTTTTAATTTATAAACAACCTTGTTACAGCGAGTCATCGATTTTTTATACCGCAACCCGCGTTCGCATTTACAAAAGTTCAAGCGCTTTGGTGGTTATTTCAATTACCGCAGCATGATGAACGGTCGACGGGAAATGGAAAAGCATTCGGTTAAACTGCCTCCGGTAACCTCATATGCTGATGGATTGCCAGTTTACTTTTTAACTGGTAAAAACTACCTGTATCAAACGTTATACTGCATTCAATCACTCAGCAAAACAACAACTAACAAGTTTCAATTTATTTTGGTTGATGATGGCAGTTTCGATAACCAGCTGATTGAACAGGTGAATAAACAACTGCCCGGTGCGCGGGTATTTACTGCTGGTGAGATCAATAGAAACCTGCAAAACACCTTGCCCGAATCGCGCTATCCTAATCTTCGTAAAAAAAGAGCAGTATATCCCCACCTCAGGAAATTAACCGATGTACATACCATTCCAGGCAATGCATGGAAACTGGTATTGGATTCGGATATGTTGTTCTGGAACGAACCTGTCGACTTGCTAAGCTGGCTCAGGCATCCGCAGCAGCCTTTGCATATGATTGATTGTGTTGAGGCCTACGGCTATTCGCAGAAATTGATGGAACAATTGGCCGGTTCGCCCATAAAACCATTGCTTAACGTGGGCGCCATTGGCTTAAAAAGTGAAGAAATTAATTGGCAGGGGCTGGAAAACTGGATCAAAGTTATGGAAGAACAGGAAGGTACTTCCTACTATCTCGAACAAGCCCTTTCGGCCATGCTGATAGGCGATGGCAATGCCACTACTCTAAAAGCCGAAACATATATCGTAAACCCTGGTAAAGATCAGATTAAGAATAAAACCGGCGTTCTTCATCATTACGTTGATCTTTCAAAAGAGGGTTATTTTAAACAGGGCTGGAAACACTTTTTCCCTAAATGACATTAGGCAGTATAATTTATAAGCTATTTTTTAAACCTACCTTGAAAATCAGGTATTATATCGGTCATTTTGGGTTAATAGGGTCGTATAATATGGAGCGTGGCGAGCGGCAAATGCGAAAAAGTGCCCTGAAATTGCCGCCTATCAATTTATCGGTAAACAAAACACTTGAAGTTAATTATCTTACCGGGGCCCTGCATTGGCATCAAACCATTTTTTGTGCATACACGCTGGCCAAACATTTGGATGGCAAGGTGGGCATTAAACTTTATTCGGATGGAACGCTGACCGATGAATACATCGATTATATCAAAAAAGCATTGCCTGGCGTTGAAGCAGTTTCTGAAACAGAGGTAGTGAGGCAGCTCGATATTGTTTTACCTGAGGATAGCTTCCCAACGTTACGATATTTGCGCAACTGGCACCCGTTTTTCCGCCGGCTGATAGATATACATACCTCGCCGTCATGGGCCATCCACCTGGATAGCGATATGATCTTTTTCGATAAACCCGTACAGATTCTGGATGCTTATCAGCGTAAGACAGCCCTGTACATGAAGGAGGGGCTAACAGATTCTTATTTTGTTGATAATGAGGAACTGCTGAGGGATAAATATGGAATTGACTGCATTAAAAGTGTTAATGGCGGCATCATAGCTTACGATAATAATAAGGTAGATTATGCTGATCTGGAAGCGAAGGCAAAGCTGCTCCTTGAGCAATATCCAAATGCCGGCCCTGCACAAGTTGAGCAAACGCTTATGAGTTATGTGCTGTATCAACAAAACGCCCTGCCTCTTGACGAAAGAACGTACACCATTTTTTACGACGATAAGCCCGATTTAACGCAGCCACAAATAGTTCGCCATTATATTTTCAAGGCTAAAAAGCCTTATTTTACTTCCGAATGGAAAACAGTCCGTTAGTTTCTGTCTGCATGCCTGCCTACAACGCAGATAAATACATTGCCGAAGCTGTGCAATCGGTATTGTCGCAATCCTATACCAACTGGGAACTGATCATTGTTAATGACGGATCGACCGATGATACAGCTACCGTGCTTGGGCAATTTACCGATCCGCGGATCAGGATCTACGAGCAGCAAAACAGCGGGCAGTGCGCGGCTGCTAACCGCGCTTTTAGTTTTTCAAAAGGACGGTTTATTAAATTCATGGATGCCGACGACATGATATCACCCGGATATATCGCCGGGCAGGTAAAACGCATTGATAACCGTGATGATGTTATAGCTTCTGCTGCCTGGGGCCGGTTTTACAATGATGATACCAGCACCTTTAAATTAAATGACGATCTGATCAGGCATGACAGTAAACCTATCGATTGGCTGGTGTCATCAATGGATGGTAAGCAGGTCATGATGCAATGCGCCATATGGCTTATCCCAAGGGCTGTACTCGAAGAATCGGGTTTATGGGACGAGCGCCTGAGCCTCATCAATGATTTTGAATTTATCATCAGGGTGCTGCTTTACGCGCGAGAGATCCGCTTTGCCGAAAACTCCATACTTTATTACAGGAGCGGCCTGCCAAATTCTTTATCTTCATTAAAATCGCAAAAAGGGGCTCAATCAGCTTACGATTCAATAAATTGGGGTACCTCGCAGATGCTGGCCTTTGAACAAAGCAACCGCGTAAGAAAGGTATGCGCCGCCTGCTTCCAAAACTTTGTTTATTCGTTTTATCCTTACCACAAAGCGCTGGTAAACCTTGCCGAAAGTAAGGTAAAAGAACTTGGGGGCTCAACTGCTCCCTTTCTATCCGGCGGTTATACCCGTTTGCTCCAAAGCGTCATCGGCTGGAAGAATGTTAAAAAACTAAAGTTCTTGCTATCGGGAGGCCCTAAATAATGGCCTGCTGCCGCATATACCTGTTTACTTATAAAAGGAACCACCTGCTGCCGCGCGCTGTGAAAAGTTTAATCGATCAAACTTTTACCGACTGGGTATGCGAGGTACATAATGATTGCCCTGAGGATGGCTTTCCTGCCGAATTCATCGCTTCATTAAACGACGAGAGATTTATAATCAAGAACCATCCTGTAAATCTTGGCGCCGTGGTTAGCTTCAACCTCGCATTTGCAGGCTGCTCCGAATCTTATGCAAGCATCCTGGAAGATGACAACTGGTGGGCACCCGATTTTTTAAAAGATATGATAGCCGTTATGGATGTCAATCCTACCATAAAAGTATCATGGAGCAACATGAAACTATGGCAGGAAGAACCAGGAAATACCTGGACAGATACCGGCAAAACAACATGGCCATCCAATGAATCGCGCTTTTTTGAGTGGCCTCACATAAGGCAGGCTATAAATGCTTTACACTCAACAGGGGCAATGCTATACCGCGGGCAATACGCCTCAAATTATCTCGCTCCTTCCGGTACCCTGCTTAACGCCATTGAATTGGTAAGGGAACGTTCATTTGAACATCCTGTTTACCTGCAGGGCAAGCCGCTCGCTAATTTTGCGATTACACTCACTACAAACCGCGATAATGACCGCTACACATGGATAGGTACCCAGGTGATGCTGCTGGCCAGCTTTATTGCCGCTTCGCAGGATAGCGATAAAACAATGAGAGAAAGCCTGACATATTACCGGATGCAGCGGCCGGTTCCCACGGCTAATTTTTTCCTGGCCAATTATTTGATCCTGAAGGATCGCGGATTATATAAATACTTTACCCTTACCGATTGGCTTAGCATTGGCAAATGGCTGCTGGGCAATGGCCACAAATTAAATTACCTGAAACAATATCTTGCATCGCAACGGGATACCTATGCATTTTTGCTAAAACAAACACAGTTGCGGTATCGGGAAGGTGAACAACACAAACAAAATTGAAAATAGCCATTATAGTAAATCCGCTGATCCCTGTACCACCTGAGCAATATGGCGGCATTGAACGCATTGTTTTTATGCTGATACAGGAGTTGATCGAAAACGGGCACGATGTTACCCTGTATGCCAATGAACATTCGCAGCCGGGCTGCAAACTTATCGGCTACCGCGAATCAGCACAATATGGCGTTAAAGACATGCTCAGGATCAACCGGCTTACATCAAAAATTGCCTTTCAGCATTTTGATCTCGTGCATACCTTCGGCAGGATGAACAACATTGCCCTGCTCATGCTAAGCCGTATCCCTAAAATAGTATCGTACCAGTTGCCGCCCACGGTATCGCAGGTAAAAAAAGCCGTAAGTATTGCACCTAAAAACTCACTCAGGTTTACCGCATGCAGTAATTATATAGCAGGTAAAATCAGTCCCTTTGCTAATGTAACTACCATTTACAACGGCGTTGATATTAATGATTACCAGTTTAATGCCCATATTGCCGAAGATGCCCCACTTACTTTTTTAGGCCGCATCCAACAGGAAAAAGGGACAGCTATCGCTATACAGGCGGCAAAAAAAACAAATCAAAAACTGGTCATCGCAGGCAACATCCCCAACGAGGCCCAGCACCAGCAATATTTTAATGAACAGGTCAAGCCGCATATTGATGGCGAGCAGATCAAATATATAGGCCCAGTTAATGACAGCCAGAAAAACGAGTTGCTCCGTAATTCAAAAGCTTTCCTGATGCCCGTAACCTGGGATGAACCCTTTGGCATTGTAATGGCTGAGGCCTTAGCCTGCGGTACACCGGTTATCGGTTTTAAACGCGGCGCCGTTCCTGAAGTGGTAACAAATGGCTTTAATGGTTTTGTTTGCGATAGTGAAGCCGAGATGGAAGCCGCTATAAATAATATCGGCAGTGTAGGCAGGAAAACCTGTAGGCAGGTGGCAGAGCAAAAGTTCAGCGCCGGGGTACTGGCCAAACAATACGAAGATTTATACCAATTGGCAACAGGCAAAAATTGAAGCACGTTACTTTTATAACTACCGGTCAGCCGGCAACCAATCCGCGGTTGGTTAAAGAAGCCGAAACCTTGCATGGGTTGGGTTATTCCGTAAAAGTGATCTGCTGCTTTTACCAGGGCTGGGCGCAAAAAGCTGATGAGGAATTAATCCGCAAATACCCGGGCACGTACATTTATTGCGGCGGTGATCCGGTTAAACGCAAAGCGGCTTATTTTAAAACCCGGCTCCGCCAAAAGCTAAGCACATTACTTTTTAAATATACCCGCGGTTTTGGTGTGCCGGAAAATGCCATAAGCCGCTGCCATGCGGAGGCCATGGCCATCGCCAAAAAAATAAAAACAGACATTTATATAGCCCATAACCTTGGCGCATTGCCTGCGGCCGTACTGGCAGCAAAGCAAACCGGGGCAAAAGTTGGCTACGATGCTGAGGATATGCATTCTGGCCAATTTGCTTCAACTGCTGATGAGGGCTACCGGCTCAATAAATACATTGAAGAAAAATACTTTGGGCGGGTTGATTATTTTACGGCGGCCAGTCCGCTCATTGCCCGGTATTACAAGCACGAATACAGTTACCTTGCCCCGGTTGTTATAAACAATGTATTTCCAAAAACAACGTTGAACATCGGCCAAAACTACAAACCCGGCCAGCCTTTAAAACTATTCTGGTTTTCGCAAACGATAGGCCGCGAACGCGGCCTGGAAGACGTTATTAAAGCGATGGCAGCAAGCAAAGGACATGTACAGTTGCACTTGTTAGGCAATTGCAGCGAGGGCAATAAACAGGCCATGGTACAACTTGCCGCCCAGTTTGAATTACAACAGGGCCAACTATGGTTTTATGGGCCTGTTGCACCTGATGAAATTTTTAAGCTGGCCGTGCAATTTGATATCGGCATGGCAACCGAAACCAGTGTGCCTTTAAACAGGAATATCTGCCTTACCAATAAGATTTTCACCTATGTGCAATGCGGCCTAGCCATGATTGCAAGCGACACACAAGCGCAAACCCTTTTTATGGAGCAATATCCCGGTACCGGGATACTGTACGACAAAAGTAACCTGCAATCACTAACAGACTGCATCAACTTTTACCTCCAGAACCCGGAAACTTTACACCAAACCCGGTTGCAAAACTATCAGCTTGGCCAAACGGAGTTAAACTGGGAACTGGAAAGCCGTCAATTTTTAAACCTTATACAAAAGCTGTAAGCATTGAATAAAAAACTGCTCATTATTTCGCCATACTTCCCACCTTCTAATGCCGCCGACATGCAGCGTGTTCGGATGAGCTTGCCCTATTTTCTGCAATTTGGCTGGGAAGCAGAGGTAGTTACAGTTGATGAACGTTATTCCGACTCGTCTAAAGATGAACTCTTGCTACAAAGTTTACCTACAACTATCAAAGTTCATAAAGTAAACGCGCTTGATAAGAAGTGGACATCCAAATTTGGATTAGGCAGCCTCGCACTGCGTTCACTTTGGTTTTACAAACAAAAGATCAACCGCTTGTTAAAGACAGGTAAGTTCGATCTCATTTATTTCTCTACAACCCAATTTCCCGTTTGTATATTAGGAACCTATTGGAAGAAAAAATTTGGGGTGCCATTTGTTATCGACTTTCAAGATCCCTGGCACTCGAATTATTATATGGATAAACCTAAATCGCAGCGGCCGCCGAAATACTGGTTCTCTTATCGACTTAATAAGTATCTTGAGCCCATCGCCATGCGGCACGTCGACGGGTTAATTAGTGTTTCGGCTGCTTACCTGACAGACTTAAGTGAACGTTATCCGACAGTAAGGAAAGTGCCCGCGGCGGTCATCCCTTTCGGTTTTGATGAAAACGATGTTGCCGTCGCCCGGGCAAATCAAGAAGATTACCCTGATTTATTATCAGCAGAAAGCAAAAATCTGGTCTATGTAGGGCGAGGAGGGGAGGATATGTACCGAGCCATTATTCCATTATTTGAGTGCCTTCAATCGTCGTTATTGTCACGTCAGGATAACAGTTTGTCTGCATTCCGCATCTATTTTATTGGCACCAGCTACGCGCCGGCCGGTCAGGGCAAACCAAGTATCCAGCCGCTGGCGCTTGCTTATGGCTTGCAAAATCATGTAGTCGAAATCAGTGACAGGATTTCCTTTTATCATACACTATCCACTTTACAACAAGCAGATGCGCTTTTTCTTCCCGGTTCAGATGACCCGAAATACACGGCGTCCAAGCTTTACCCTTATTTGTTAAGCGGGAAGCCCATTTTGGCTATTTTCAATAGTGACAGTCCTGCCCTTAAAACATTACATCATTGTGGTGCTGAGCATGCTTATGGATACCAGTCCGCCCGGTTGGGTGCTCATATTCACGATTTTATAAAACAATTTATCGCCGGAACACTCCCAAAGCCGGTTTATAAGGAGAAAAGTTTAGATGCATTTAGCGCCGTTAATATGACGCGGCTGCAATCTGAACTGTTTCACCAGATCACATCGGGATGATAATCACTGCCTGACTCACCTTGTCGGTTTACTTTTGGCGGTGATCTTCTCCAATACCTCTATGGTGAAACGATTTGCGGCCGTGTATCCCAACACAACAGTACCGTCACGGAATACTTCAAACCGCCTCAACACTGCTTCCAAACCTTTCTGGTCCATTGATATGCCGACCGATAATCTGACACATGTTAGTTTAGCGTTGTAGCAGTTTAGCCGGTTCTATTTCAAGTGCTTTGGCCAACGCGAAGACCACCGAGATGCTGGTGTTGAGTAGTCCCCGCTCGATCCGGCTTACCTGGCTATACTCGATGGCCGCCAGGTTTGCCAGACTTTCCTGAGAAATAGTTTCTGATAATGCTCAATGGTATTTGGGAGAAGTGTTTTAAGGATAGATAAATAAGGTAGATTATTAGCAATTTTGTCGTTCAATCTCATAACCTGGATGAAAGAATTACTCAGAACACATTTTGAAAGAAACATATTGTTAACCGACAGTGAGTTTGACTATATTTTTGATCATTTTGTTTATCGGAAAATAATAAAACATCAGTTTCTTATTCAGCAGGGAGATCATGTTAACAATGAATATTTTGTATTAAAAGGGTGTCTGAAATCGTACATGGTTGATAATGAGGACAAACCCCATATTCTGCAATTCGCGCTTCCTGACTGGTGGATTACCGATTACCAGGCCTTATATAGCAATACGCCAAGTACCCTTTACATAGATTCAATTGATGGTGCAGAAATACTGAGCATCACCGCAGAGAATAAAGATAAATTATGCTCCGAGATGCATAAGGTGGAACATTTTTTCAGAAAGAAAACAAATTGGGGCTATGTCGCCTTGCAACAACGGATATTAAGCTTATTGAATAGTAACGCCAAAGACCGTTATGAACAACTGTTAAAACAATACCCCGCATTATTTAAAACTGTACCGAAGCAATTGTTAGCCTCATATTTGGGCGTTACGCGGGAAACCTTGAGCAGGCTGTATGGAGCTGCAAAATAATTTGATGTAGATCACATACATTTTGTGACATACGTCCTGTGAGGTTTTTTGTAATCGTTACACCTTTGTGTAAAATATAAAAACACAAATGAAATTCACAGGTAAATTAATAATGTCAGCATTACTTTCTATAGTAAGTCTGACGGGTTTTGCTCAGGAAAACCAACCAGCAACACATTCAGGTAAAAAGATCCTTTTTGTTGTAACCTCACATGATCAACTGGGTAGTACGGGTAAAAAAACCGGTCTTTGGATAGAGGAGTTTGCTACCCCATATTACTATTTAATTAGCCAGGGAGCAAAAATAACCATAGCCTCACCAAAGGGGGGCCAGGCCCCAATTGACCCAAAAAGTAATGAGGCTTCATTTCAGACAGAATCTACCAGGAAATTCTTCGCTGATCCGGCTACTCAAAAAAAATTAGCACATACTGTTTTACTGTCAAAAGTTAATCAGAAAGATTATGATGCTGTTTTTTATCCCGGTGGTCACGGCCCGATGTGGGATCTGTCTGAAGATAAGAATTCTGCTCAGTTATTAGAAGCTTTTATCGGCAACAATAAGCCAATTGCATTGGTTTGTCATGCACCCGCTGCCTTGAAAAATGTTAAAGCCAGCAACGGCGAGCCTTATATTAAGGGAAAACAAGTATCGGCATTTGCCAATACCGAAGAAGCTGCAGTACAATTGACAACTGTGGTTCCGTTTTCTTTAGAGGATATGTTAAAATCAAATGGCGCTGATTATAAAAAAGGTACGGACTGGCAGCCATTTGCCGTTCAGGATGGTTTAATGATCACCGGTCAAAATCCTGCGTCGGCTTTATTGGTGGCTCAAAAATTAATAGCTCAGCTCAATAGTGCAGTTGCGGCTAATTAATTTTTGCTAAGATTTTTTTGATTGATAAGTGGGATGACAGCCGCTTGTTACCATTAGTGGTAACAGCGGCTGTTCATCTTTTATAGACTTAAAAAGGTGCCAATTGTAAATAGTTGGCTATATAAAGTTTATATGCGGGGTAAGTGCTGTCAGATTATTATTATTGTGATAAACTTAAATTATTTAAACATGACAAGAAAATCGCTGGTAATAATTTTATTATCATTTATCGGTACAACGGTATTTGCACAAAGCAAAACAAAGGCAAACCACGTAGCCATTTTTGTAAAAGATCTTAAAAAGAGCGCTGCCTTTTATAAAGATGTAATACAGTTGGAGGTAATTCCAGAGCCCTTTCATGATAACAAGCACGTATGGTTCCGCACAGGCGAGCATACCCAATTGCATGTTATTGAAGGAGCTGCCGCGATTGAGCAGCATGATATCAACACTCATTATTCTTATTCGGTACCTGACCTGGCTGTGTTCAGCAAGCATTTAGATGAAATGCATGTAAAATATGGTAACTGGAAAGGCAATTCAAAATCGCCGCAATTAAGGCCCGATGGCGTTAAACAGATTTATCTGCAAGATCCTGATAACTTTTGGATAGAAATAAACGACGATAAGTTTTAATGCAGGCCTGTTGGGCCATGTAACAAACAAAAGCCTAAAGACCATTGCTGTTCTTTAGGCTTTTTTATTGATATAGGTGATGTTAGAGTATTGTTATTGGGGGCTATGAGGCAATTGATTGCCTTTTGTGCATAGCTTCCATCAGGTGGCTAAACTGCTGGGTATATTCATTCCAGCTTACCCAGGCTACATTATATAATGATCTTTTACCATCTGTTGCTACCGTGATAAGTCCTGAGTCAAGCAATTCTTTCAGATGGTGCGATACGGTGGGTTGCGCCAGTGGTAATACTTCAACAATTTCGCCGCAGGTAAATCCTGGGTTTTCTGCTAAAATGCGTAGTATGGCGATCCTGGCCGGGTGCGACATAGCCTTCCCAACTAATGAGATATGTTGATCAACCGACGCAAATTCGCTTTTTTTATGATTAGCCATTATAGTATGCAAAGGTAGGATCATAAAATAACCTTCATTGTAAAATAACTTTTACACATAATTTCTTCATAATTTCTTCATAAAACTATGGTTTGACTAATGTGTACACAATGTTTAATCTATTATCTAAGATATTCGATTTGATAATATTCAGATAATATAAGCTTAACTGTGCCGGGGTAGTTTTGACCCGTCATAAAATATTATGTTGAAAATCAAATACTCCATTCTTTTAATTGTTTCGTTCTTGTTAAGTAATACTCAGCTTTTTGCACAAAGCGATGGTAAATTAGCAGGTAAGATCACAGATAGAAAAACAGGCGAAACACTTATTGGTGCAACTATAGGCATACAAGGCAGCAGCAAAGGCGCCGCCACCAACGCCGAAGGCCGGTATATATTAAGCCAATTACAACCTGGCAGGTATACATTAATTATCCGTTACATCGGTTATCAAAGCAAATCTATTTCAGATATTGAAATTAAAGCAGGCGCGGTAACCCAGCTTGATGCCACATTGGATGAGGCCACCACCCAGGCATTAAAAGAGGTAACCATTAAGGCTACCTACCGCCAGGAATCGGTTAACGCTTTATATGCACGGCAAAAAAATAGCGTACAGGTTATGGACGGCATCTCTGCCGATGTGATCAAACGCTCGCCCGACAGAAATACCGGCGATGTGCTGAAACGGGTAAGCGGTACATCTGTACAGGACGGTAAATTTGTGGTGATACGCGGTTTGGCCGAGCGTTATAATAATAATATGCTTAACGGCTCAACACTGCCAAGTTCTGAGCCCGACCGTAAGGCATTTGCCTTTGATATTATCCCTTCAAGCCTTGTTGATAATATTGTGGTTTACAAAACAGCTACTCCTGATCTGCCCGGCGATTTTTCGGGCGGTACCATCAATACCATCACTAAAGATATTCCTGATAACCAGTTTTTAGAAGCTGCCTTAAGTATTGGCTACAATTCAAAAACAACCTTTAAGAATAACTTTATTGATGCAAGGCCATCGGGTAAATGGGATTTCCTGGGTTTTGATGATGGATCAAGAAAATTGCCGTCTGCTTATTCCAACGTTAAAAAAGATTATACCTCCGGAACAACCAGCGAACAAAAGATTGCCATTGCCCAAAAGTTCCCAAATACGTTTTTTTATGAAGAAGGCCAGCAAAGTATCCCCAATATAGGCTTCCAGCTTTCTACCGGAAACTCAAAAACCACCAAAAACAACAACCGTTTTGGTTATAACTTTAGCCTCAACTATAGCAATGGTCATCGTGCATCCTTTGGCGATAGGATAGGATATACCGGCTTTAACGATGCTACTAAGGAGCTCCCCTTGTACAGCTTTGACCGTAACATATTTACCAATTACAAAAGCCTTGGCGGCTTATTAAACTTTGCGTACACGTTTGGTAAAAATAAAATCGCGTTACGAAATTTATATAACAATGATTTCGCGGTTGATTATGAGCAAACCAGCAATGCCTTAAACTTTGAAACCAGCCAAACCAATCCGTTAAGGTACAGAGGTTATTCTGTAGAAACCACACAGAACGGTATTTACAGTTCGGTTTTAGAAGGCCAGCACACCCTGGGTAAGCGCAATATTATTTTTGACTGGAACGCATCATACGGCTTGTCATACAGAAACCAGCCCGATCAGCGTATCGTAACTATTTATACGCCGGTAAATCAGCCTGAATATATTTCTTTATCAAGTGAAAACAGCCCTAAGCCTAATGACCTGGGGCGTGTATATTCAAAATTGAATGAAAATATTTATGGTGCCAAAGCTAACCTGGCCATACCATTTAAATGGATGGATCAGCCGCAGCGGTTAAAATTTGGTGGCTTGGTATCGCGTCGCGATCGTGATTTCAGCATAGACGCGCTGGGTTATACCGACGCCATAGGCTTTGGTAATAAGGTTATTCCTTTTACTAACGGCTATACTATTTTTAACGTTTTTAGCGCACAAAGTATACAGCAAAACGGTATCGATCTGTCGCGCCTTGACCTAAGCTCAACCGATTATAAAGGTACAGCTGACCAAGATGCGGGCTATGTAATGCTTGATAACAAGTTTAATGATAAGCTTAGGTTGGTTTGGGGCGCCAGGCTTGAACGTTACGCTCAAACCCTTAGTCCGCTGGGGCAGCCTAAACAAAAATATACCAATACAGATCTTTTGCCATCAGGTAACTTAACGTATAACTTAACCGAAAAAACCAATCTGCGGGCTTCATATTTCCGTTCGGTAAACCGGCCTGAGTTCAGGGAGTTGGCAAGTTTCAGGTATTTTGATTACCAAACCAACTTTATCATAGCTGGTAACCCTAATATGCAACGCAGTACTGTTGATAATGCCGACCTGCGTTTTGAATTTTACCCATCTGGCGGCGAGATCGTTTCTATCTCGGCATTCTATAAAAAGTTCAAGAACCCTATTGAGCAAATTAACCAGGGTAACGATATTTTATCCTATCAAAACGCACTTGATGCAAAAGATCTTGGTTTTGAAGCTGAGTTGCGCAAAAAATTGAATTTCATAGCCGAGGGCAGCTTTTTAAAGGATGTAACCTTTTATGTAAATGCATCATACATTAACGCTAAAGTAAAACTTGCCGACGGCCGTAATGTTTCAACACCACTACAGGGGCAATCGCCTTACCTTATCAATGCCGGCCTTTATTATACGCCTACCAGCAGCGATTTCTCATTCAACGTGCTGTACAACCGTATCGGTGAGCGCCTGCGCTTCAGGGCTGTAACCGGTGGTGTTGATATCTATGAAAAACCACGTAACGTGATAGATATGCAGCTAAGCAAAGGCTTGTTTAAAAAACATGCCGAGATCAAGTTAACTGTATCTGACATATTAGCCCAGCCATTCTCATGGTATAACAATTACGGCACGGCAAACAGTACAGCTTATAACGCCAGGGAAGACAAGATTATCCGCAGCCAATACGCCGGTTTCGGAACTACGCTGTCTTTCAAGTACAACTTTGATTTCAAAAAATAAACCTTACCCCAAAAACTAAGAAATATAAACAAGAATTATTAACGATTATTATGAAAAAAGCAATCTTCTTATTAAGCTCATTGGCCGTATTAGGTCTGGCTTCTTGCTCAAAAAATGACGACACCGATCCGGGTACTAACCCTCCACCTCCGCCTACGGTAACTAAGCAGGATGTTAGAGGAAGTATCACCAAAGATACCCACTGGACTGCCGGTGTTACCTACCGACTGCGTGGTTATGTTTATGTAGATAACAACGCTACATTAACCATTGATCCGGGAACTAAAATTGTAAGTAATAAAGATTCAGCGGGTGTATTGATCATTTACAAAGGCAGCAAGATCAATGCTGCAGGTACTGCTGATAAACCAATCGTAATTACATCTGCCGAATCATCTCCAAAACCTGGCGATTTGGGCGGCCTTGTAATAGTTGGTTTAGCAACCGGTAACGGTAACCATGCTGTTTTAGAAGGTGGTGTTGACGTACCTCACCAACAGTTTGGCGGCACTAATGATGCTGATAACTCTGGTGTATTACAATATGTACGCATTGAGTATGCCGGTAAAGCGGTTAACCCCGGCGATGAGGTTAACGGACTAAGCATGTACACCGTAGGTAACGCTACCAAAGTTGACCATATTGAGGTTTTACGCGGTTTAGATGACGCTTATGAGTTTTTTGGCGGTTCATTTAACGCTAAATACCTGATAGCTTACAATAACGCTGATGACGACTTTGATTTTGACGACGGATACCACGGTAAAATCCAGTATGCGGTTTCAGTAAAAGATCCTGCTTTTACTGATGCTAAAGGTACTACCGGTGATATTTCAAACAACTTTGAAATTGATAACACGGTTGATGCTAAAGGTTACTTATTAACCCCGGTAACTTCACCGGTATTATCAAACTTCACGGCTATTGGCCCTAACAATGCTGCAGGTACATCTGCCGATTATGGTTACGGTATCCGTTGGAGAAGAGGTGCTAAAGTTAATTTAGTAAACGCTATAGTAATTGGCGGCCAAAAAGCTGGTTTGGATATTGATAATGATGTTACTGCCCAGGCTTATAAAGACGGAGCAAGCACGCTTAAAAATAGCTTATTATCTGCTGTTGCTGAGCCTTATAAATTGGATAAGCTTACAGCTGCCGTATTAGATGCTGCCGGTTTAAAGGCTTTGGTTGAAGGTCGTGACGGTACTAAACTGTTTGCAACTGCTGCTGATGTACAGTTAACCGATCCGTTTAACAACGCTGCGCCAAACCTGATCCCTAAAACAGGTTCACCTGCACTTGTCGCCGGTAAATTTGATGGTGCTTTTGCCGATGCTTTCTTTGATAAAACAACTTACATTGGTGCTATTGACCCTGCAAACGACTGGTCAAAAGCTGCCTGGACTGTTTACGGAAAATAATCTGCGCTTAATAATTTAGTAAAGAGGCCTGACTATATTTAGTTAGGCTTCTTTATTCAACTAAACATATTACAACCTAAGCATTCTGATGGCTCCTCTGCATTCTCTTTTGCACAATATGGATTTTGAACTGGCGCAGTTTGCACGTGTACTTGCACTGCCCATCAGGGTTTTTATTATCAGAATGATCATTGAGCATGATAACTCTATCAGCAAGCAGCAGTTGTACTCTCATGCTTTTACCGAGCAAAACATTAATAAACATTTGCTGGAGCTAAAGGCAGCCGGAATTTTGAAGATCAACGGCGCCAGAGGACAAATTACCTACAGCATTGACCAAAACGTATCAAAACAAATTGCAGAGAGTTTTACCAATATGTTTCAAAGCATTAGCCAGCTTAATCCCCGGAAGGTTGATGTGCCCCAACCAGTAATTGTTCCTGCAGTTTTCAAAAACCAAAAAGAAGAAAAGGAAGAACACATTAGTAGTTTTACCAGTTTTGGCGCATTTATAAAAAAGCGTCGTATGGAACTGTGCTTATCACAAGAAGATTTTTCTAAAAAGATCAATATAGAACGTGCGCAGTTAAGCAGAGTAGAATGCGGCAAAAAATCATTGAACGTTGATAAATTAAAGGAGCTTGCCCAAGCCCTGTACCTTGATCTGGATACGGTAAAAAAAGAATACTACCAATACCGGATTGCTCAATTAATAGAAGAGAGCAAAATGTAGATCTCAACCTGTATCTTCCTTATAATCATTAATTAACCATGATTCAGTAATGGTGTGTTGAGTATTGTTTACATAAACTTAATATTAAAATATTATTAATTTTATGTAAGTTTAATATATTCAAATCATGCACTCATGCGCTGGCTCATCCATGTATTCGTTACATTTTTGCTGGTCATTACAACGACAATTGTTTATGGTCAGCGTAACGACGAGCGCATTTGCTTTGAATTTTATGGAAGCACCTTCAACGGCGGCATAGACGAGAACCTGAAGGTTAGTATTGCCGAAAAGCTATCGCCGCAAGCTATCAAATCATTCTATCAAACGATTAATGCCGGTAATTACCAACCCTTGGTTGATTCACTCATCACCTACAAGCAAAGGTATAACTTAAATGACTGGCTTTATTACCAACTAATTCGTAAAACTGCTCAACAAATAAGTCCCAAGTCAGCAAATTATAGTTTGTATACCTTGTATAAATGGTTTTTACTGGCTAAATCAGGTTATGATGCCCGGCTGGCCCTTACACGTGATAAGATTATATTTTATGTGTATAACGATGAGGATATTGAGGACATCCCATTTTTTATGGTAGATAATAAAAAGTACATGTGCCTTAACTATCATGATTATGCTAACGCTAATCTAAACCTTGATCCGCCGGTGCCGGTGACTATTGATATTGCTGGTGCGGTTAACGCTTTCTCCTACAAGGTTACCCGAATGCCCGATTTTAAACCCGAGGATTATGTTGATAAGGAGCTACAGTTTACTTACAAGCACAAGGTTTATTATTTCAACATCAAACTGAGCCGGGACGTAGAAAACATTTTTGCCAATTACCCTGTGGTTGATTTTGCTTCGTACTTTAATATCCCGTTGAGTAAAGAAACCTATGGGTCGCTGATACCGCTGCTGAAAAAGAATACAGCAGGCATGAACCAGAAAAAAGGGGTGGACTACCTCATGCGTTTTACCCGGTACGCGTTTTTGTATGAGGATGATGAAAATAACTTCGGTAAGGAGAAACGCCTCTCGCCCGAAGAAACACTGTTTGCCAAATACAGTGATTGTGACGACCGGGCCGCTTTGTTTTTTTATCTCGTAAAGGAGATCTATAACCTACCCATGATAGCCCTTTTATACCCAACACATATTACGATGGCCGTTCAGTTTGATAAACCGGTGGGCAGCCCCATTATTTAAAAAGGA